>JBNMJJ010000001.1:0-28803 GCA_050873745.1 Lachnospiraceae bacterium
ACCATGAGGCTGTTAAAAGGGGTGGGCGTGGACAATCAGGCATCGAAGGTGCCGGCCCAGCTTTCCGGCGGCCAGCAGCAGCGTGTTGCCATTGCCCGGGCCCTGGCAATGCACCCCAAAGCGATTCTGTTTGACGAACCCACCAGCGCCCTGGACCCGGAAATGATTGGGGAGGTTCTGGAGGTAATGACCGGGCTTGCCAAAGAAGGCATGACTATGGTAATCGTTACCCATGAAATGAATTTTGCCAGACGGGTGGCGGACAGAATCATTTTTATGGACCAGGGCAGAATCCTGGAAGAGAATACACCGGAGGCTTTCTTTGCCAATCCCGGACACCAGCGGGCAAGGGAATTTCTCAACTCCATCTTAAATCATGAACAATAAGGAAGAGTAGAACGACGATGTGTGAATTGTTTGGTATCAACAGCAGGAAAAAAATGATATGCAACGAATTGCTTCAGACCTTTTTTAGCCACGGTAATGAGCATCCGGACGGCTGGGGGCTGGCCACCTTTTACGGCAGTGGGGTTTCTCTGGAAAAAGAACCCACCTGCTCTTTGGACAGCATCTATTTAAAACACCGGCTGACGGAGGATATTGAAGAGTCTGTGCTGTTAGCCCACATCAGAAAAGCATCGGTAGGAAGGATAGAGTACAAGAACTCCCACCCCTTTGCGCTGAGGGATAAGGCTGACCGCCTGTGGACCTTGATTCATAACGGCACGATTTTTGAAAGTCCTGTGTTGGAGCCCTATGCGAAGCGGCAGAAAGGGAGTACGGACAGTGAGCGGATTTTGGATTATCTGGTGGATAAAATCAATGCCGTGCAGCAGGAAAGACAGGAAAAGCTGAAAGAAGAGGAGCGTTTTTTTCTGCTGGATGAAGTGGTTCATGAGATTACGCCGAAGAACAAGGTGAATCTTCTGATTTACGACGGCGATTTGTTCTACGTCCATATGAATCACAGGGAGAGCCTGTACTTCTGGCAGAAGGAGCAGACCCTGGTGGTATCCACCAGACCGCTGAACCAGGAGCGGTGGGAAGAGGCTCCCCTGAATACCCTGTTGGCATACCGGGACGGAGAACTGGTATATACTGGAAAAAAACATGAGAACGAATATATCAAAACCGAAGATACGGAATGCAGGGCGGATAAACAGGGATAAAAAACGTAAAAGCAGGCAGGTTACCGGCCAGGCGGCCGACGGCCTGCCTGTTTATTTTTTTGTGCTGAAACTTTATCATCTTTCGTTGACAAAGGCAGTAAAAAAAATTATAATTAGGTACTAATAATGAATAGAATTGTGGCAAATCTGCCACCCCATATGTTTGGTGAAGGATACGAAGGAAGAAGGGCGGAAAGGACTATGGCTAAAGCGGTGCAGAACAAAAGAGGGGAAAAAGAAGGAAGCGTAGCAGCAAGGCTGAACAAAGGCTACTTTACCGTAATCATGATGATGATTGTTTCCGGTATTGTGAGTATCATCTGTCTGGCATCACTGAAGGATAGTATAAACGGCTTTATTGATGGTTCCAGTGTGGCAGACGGAGCGGTTAAAACTGCTCGGATTAATATAAACAGGATAGCAAGAACCCTCAGTGAAATGTATATTAATGAAGATACCAGTACCTATGCCGCTTACAGGGGCAAGGTGGATGAGATGAATAACAGTATCAGTGAGCAGTTGGAGAGACTGAAGGGAACGGGGCTGATTGAACAGAACTTATACCAGCAGTATGAAAGTAAGATAAAAGCTCAGAGTGAAATCGGCTACAGAATTATGGACAATATGGAGGCCGGTAAGGATGAACTGGCTAAACAGCAGATTCTGGAAGAATATACTGCGGCTTTGGAGGAAGTGGTTGCTCTTTCCGAAGAGTTGGATGCAACTACGGATTGGATGAAACATTACTCCGAGCAGTATGCAGAGATAGTTTTTTGGGTTGGTCTGTGTGTAATTATCGGATTGATTGTTGTTGCCATTGTTGTCGCAAGACGTTTGGGTAACAAGATTGTTAAATCCATTACCGAACCTTTAAGTGAGGTGGAAGGAATATCCAAGGAACTGTCCAGAGGTAATCTTCATGCCCATATCACCTATGAAGCGGATGATGAAATCGGTTCCATGGCTAAGAATATGGAATCTGCCATTACTACCCTGCGTTCTTATGTGAATGATATTTCTGAACATATGGAGAGATTCTGTCAGGGTGATTTTGTGGTGAACCCCCAGAGTGAATGGCTGGGTGACTTCGTCAAAATTCTGAATTCCTTTAAGGAATTTGAACAGAATATGGCAGAAACCATTGAGGGTATTCAGACCGCTGCCGACCTGGTGGATGGAGGAGCGGAGCAGGTGTCTCAGAGTGCCAATGAGCTGGCTCAGGGCGCAACGGACCAGGCAAGCATTACTGAGGAACTGGTGGCAACCCTGGAAGATATTTCGTTGCAGGTAGCCGATAATGCCAAGAATGCCATGGCCATCAGCAAGGAAGTGGACCAGGCCAGCGAATCTATTTTAAACAGCAACTCGAAAATGCAGGAACTGGTGCAGTCCATGAATGAGATTGACCAGACCTCCGGACAGATTAGAACCATTATTGATACCATTAACAATATTGCTTCTCAGACCAATCTTCTGGCTCTTAACGCATCCATTGAGGCGGCAAGAGCGGGCGAGGCAGGCAGAGGCTTTGCGGTAGTGGCGGACCAGGTGTCCGTATTGGCGGCCCAGAGTACCGAGGCGGCAAAGGAAACGAATTTGCTGATTGAATCTTCTGTGGAAGCGGTGGCTAAGGGTATGGCCATTGCCGTTGAAACCGCCCAGCAGTTGGAAACGGTAGCGGAAGGCACCCAGAGAGTTACCCGGGAGGTTGGTAAGGTGGCGGAGGCCCTTGAGGCTCAGACCGAAGCTTTCCAGCAGATTAATGCAGGGGTGGAACATATTAATGATGTTGTGCAGACCAATTCTGCGACCAGTGAAGAGTGTGCGGCAGCCAGCGAGGAAATGAGCAGCCAGGCCGGCAGACTGGATGAATTGGTTTCCCAGTTTAAAACCAGTAAGACCAATTAAATCAGGAATCTATACAGACGGACCGCAGCCAGGCTGCAGTCCGTTTTTGTATGGTTTCAATTCTTGAAAATAGTTCTAAAGTTTCCCTTGAAGCATCCGATAAACATAGTAAGGAAAGTTAAAAGAGACTGATTTTCCATAGTGAGGAGGAAGTTTATGCGTATAGATGCTTATCAGCAGGTGCAGCAGGTGTACGGCGCCAAGCAGCCCCACAGAATACACAAAGGACAGAAGGCCGATTTTCAGGACAGACTGCAGATTAGCAGTAAGGGAAAAGACATTCAGATTGCCAGACAGGCAGTTGAGAGTACTCCTGACGTAAGAGAAGAGGTGGTAGCTTCTTTAAAAAGCGAGGTAGAAGCAGGAACCTACAAGGTTGGAGTGGATGAATTTGCCGCCCGCCTTTTTGAAAAGTACAATGAATTGAATGTAGGAAGCTTTTAAGGTCAATCCTTCAACAGATTCAGATTAATCAGGAGGTAATTTCAGTGGCCAGTTTAATGGAGAACCTAATTTCAGTATTGCAGGAAGAAAGTACCGAGTATAAGAGGCTGCTGGAATTATCCATGGAGAAGACTCCCATTATTGTGGCGGGAGATTTAGAAGGCTTACAGCATATCACGGATGAAGAACAGAACGTTGTGGCAAGAATCAGTCATCTGGAGGTCAGAAGAACAGAGGTGACTCAGGATATTGCCAACGTATTGAACAAGGATGTTACGAAGCTGAAGCTGGCAGACATTATCAGTATGTTAGCCCAAAGGCCTGTGGAACAGAATCAATTAGCCGAAGCTCATGATGAGCTTAAGAATGTAATTACACAAATGGTTCAGGTGAATGAACAGAACCGGGACTTGATTCAGCAGTCGCTGGAAATGGTGGAATTCGACCTGAACCTTATTCATTCCATGAAATCGGCACCGCAGACCGCTAACTATAATAAAGGAGCCTATACTGCCGGAACCGTTATCGGAACCGACACAGGCAGCTTTGACGCAAAACAATAACATCTTAGGAGACGTGAATTATGTCATTATTTGGAAGCTTATATGTAGGTAACTCAGGGTTACAAACAAGTCAGAACGCATTAAATACCACTGCACACAATGTGGCCAATGCGGATACCACCGGGTATGTGCGCCAGCAGGTGCAGCAGGGAACAAGAGGCTATAACACAATCTCAGTCAATCCCAAAGCCGTAGCTAATCAGCAGATTGGTCTCGGTGTCTACTATTCCAAGGTTAAACAGGTAAGAGATATTTTCCTCGACGAGGCGTATCGCAGGGAAACTGGCCGCGGTGCTTTTTATGAGGTTTCCTCAGCAGCAGTGTCGGAAGTGGAATATCTTTTAGACGAATTGAATGGAGAGTCCTTCCAGGAATCAATAGAGGAGTTATGGAAGGCAGTGCAGGAATTGTCCAAAGACCCGAGCAGTTCGGTAACTCAGGGACTATTTGTACAACGCTGTTCCCAGTTTTTGGAAAGAGGAAAGGCAGTCTATGGCGGCCTGACAGCTTATCAGGATAATCTGAACAATCAGATTAAGGGTAAGGTGGACAGTATTAACCAGTATGCCAAACAGATTTTGGCTCTGAATGATGCAATCGTAAGAACCGAAGCGGGAGGAAGAGAAGAGGCTAACGACCTTCGGGACGAACGTAACCGTATTTTGGATGAACTGGCTGGAATGGCTCAGATTAGCTATAGTGAAGATGCTGTCGGCAGAGTCAGCGTACAACTGGAAGGGGTAGACCTGGTAAAGGGTGAGATAGCCTATGAGATGGGGCTTTACCAGGACGAACAGACCGGCTTCTATACCCCTTTCTGGTTGTCCAATGCAAAATATACTACCGATGCAAAGGGAGAGAAGGTCTACAATATTGATGGGGCCGAGGTATTCAATCTGAATGTACAGATTTCCTCCGCTACGAATACGGATATTGGAAGCCTGCGCTCCATGCTCTGGGTAAGAGGCGACCATCGGGCGGATTATCGGGATTTGGCGGAGGATAAGTATGATTTCAGCGTGAGCCAGTCGATAATCATGAATATACAGGCAGAATTTGACCAGCTTATTCACAATATCTGTACAGCCATAAATGAAGTGCTTGCCAATGCAGCAGAGGAAGCGACCCAGGCCAATCCCAACAGTACCTATCTTCGGGACAGTGCAGGAAGGCCGATTCAGGTATTCACTAAGATTGGTTCGGACGGCTACACTAAGGATGCTGCCGGAAACTGGCAGTACAATGCGGAGGATGCAGAGGAGTACAGTTCCGTTTATTCCATTGCCAACCTGCAGATGAATGGAGAACTGATGCGGGAGCCGAGTATGCTGGGCTTTAAGAAGACGGAAGATTCAGCAGATTATGACACCATAGAGAAGCTGAAGGAGAAATTTACGGAAGAAAGCAACACACTGAATCCCACGATGAAGAAGAAAACCAACTTCGTAGACTATTATAAGGATTTAGTTGCTCAGATAGCCAATACCGGAAAGGTACATCAGAGCATCGTATTTAATCAGCAGGCTACGGTGAAGGCTACTTTCGGTGCAAGAGAACAGGTAATCGGCGTATCCACGGATGAAGAGCTGACCCATATGGTCAGGTTCCAGAATGCTTACAATGCCTCCAGCCGCTATATCAACGTTATCGATGAGATGATGGAACATATTATCAATACTCTGGCGGTATGACGGGTGATGCTTAAGGGATACAGATAAATTTCAGCAGCGTAATACATAAGAAAAGGAGGCAGCTTATGCCATCTCAATTTTTTGGTTTGACCATCGGCTATTCAGGCTTGCTTGCGGCCAATGCGGCTCTGAATACGACGGGTAATAATATTTCCAACGTGGAAACGGAAGGATACAGCAGGCAGCAGGTAAAACAGACCGCAGCGGACGCACTTCGGGTTTTTGCTACCTATGGCTGTGCAGGAGCCGGTGTAGAAACACTGGCGATAGAGCGAATCAGGGATGAATTTTATGATGTAAAGTATTGGAATAACTCCACCAAAAGCGGTGAATATAATACGAAATATTATTATATGAAGCAGATTGAGGATTATTTTACTGACGACGACACTATTGAAGGCTTTAAAACCGTCTTTGACAGGATGGTGAATGCTTTGGAAGAAGTAAAGAAGGCTTCCGGAACGACCACCACCAAGACACATTTTCTGGGAAGTGCAGCCAGCCTTTGCCAATATTTTAACAGTATGGCAATAAATATGGAACAGGTTCAGAAGGACCTCAACGAGGAAATTAAGTTAAAGATTGACGAGATTAACTCCATTGCTTCGGAAATCGCCACACTGAACAATCAGATTAATATTATCGAAATGGACGGCAGAGCCAATGCCAATGAGTTAAGGGACCAGAGAGCGCTTTTGATTGACCAGCTTTCAGCCATTACCTCTGTGGAGGTAATCGAAAATCCGATTTTGGATTCCAATAATCCTGACCGCAATACAGGAGCCCATCGGTTGATTGTAAAGATTGCAGGAGGTCAGACGCTGGTAGACGGCAGTGAACACCGTACTCTGCAGTGTGTGGCAAGAAAGACGGAAGAAAAGGTGCGCCAGTCGGATATTGACGGCTTATACGATGTTTACTGGGTGGCCGACCCTACGACCGGTGAACTTTCCGATGAGTTTAATCTTTATAACGCCAGCATGGGGGGCGAACTGAGCGGCTTGATACAGATGCGAGACGGCAACAACGGGGAGAATTTCCGGGGAACCGTTACGGCAATCGAGACCTTGCAGAACCAGACGGGTCAGAACGGTAATCCCTTAAAGGAGGTTACGGTTTCCGTAAGCGAGGATTTCCTGAAGGATTTAAAACGATGCACTCTGTCGGATACAGGGGGAAGAATTACTCTGGGTAATCAGGTCTATTACTATACGGATTGGAGTTACGACCAGACTACTAACGAATATAAATTTACCATTGATGAGAGTATTAATAATGCCAATCTGAGCCAGAACAAAAGAGGCAAAGAGGCCAGTGTAGGTGAAAACGTAGGTTATCAGGGCGTTCCCTACTATATGTCCCAGATGAACGAGTGGATGAGAACTTTTGCGGAGGGCTTTAACAATATTCTCCTGGGCGGATTCAATAAGGACGACGGCAACGGAATCATTATGTTCAGTGGAAACAAGGAGACCGGGGATGAGCAGTATCTTTTTGAGGATGTGAACAATCAGACGATTACCTCAGGCAGCGATACCTATTACCGTCTGACGGCCAAGAATGCCAGCGTTTTAAAGAGCCTGATTAATAACCCCGACCTTCTGGCAACCAAGGAAGTTCAGTACGAAGGTGTGGATGAATATAAGAATGTGACGAAGCTGCTTAACATGATTAATGATAAGACCGTCGTTAGCTTCAGGGGAGCTTCTACAGCGGAGTTTTTAACCTGTATTCTTTCGGATATTTCATTGAATGCCAATAGTGCTAAGATTTTTTCCAGTAATTATACCAATGTGGGAAAGGCCATTAACAACCAGCGTCTTTCTATTTCCGGGGTAGACCAGGATGAAGAAGCGGTAAGCTTGGTGAAATATCAGAATGCTTACAGTCTGGCATCCCGTATGATTCAGACCATGACGGAGATTTATGACAGGTTGATTCTGCAAACTGGCGTATAGTGTGAGAAGAAGTTCTAATTGCTCACGCCAGAGGGCGTTTCGCAAAGAACTTCTAATCTCACACCCGGAGAATGCCAAAAAAGGCATTCTCCCCGCTGATTTGAGATAGTGGATTTAAGATGCTGCTTGGCAGCATCTTAAATATTAGAGTACAGGAGGGAAAAGATGAGAATTACGAATAAGGTCATGCAGAATAACTCTCTGACCAATATCAATACGAATAAATTACTTCAGGACAAGCTGAGTACCCAGATGGCTACTGAGAAGAAGGTAAACCGTCCTTCTGATGACCCGGTAGTGGCTATTCGGGCTTTACGATTAAGAACCAACGTTAATCAGATTACCCAGTATTATGAGAAGAATGCAACGGATGCGGATAGCTGGCTGGATTTGACAGGAGAGGCTATTTCTTCCATGACTGAAGTGGTAACCAAGATGATTGAGAATGCCACCAGAGGAAGTAACGGCGAGCTTAAGACGGAAGACAGGGAAACCATTCTTACAGCCTTAAAATCCCTTCGGGATGAGGTGTATTCTACCGGTAATATGGACTATGCAGGACGGTATATTTTTACCGGTTATCGTACGGACAGCAGCCTTACCTATAAAGAAGCTGCCACACAGCGTTACTCCATTACGGAACAGACGGACAGCACCAGGCTGGATGTAGTGGGCTATGTGGAAACGGATAAGCTGTTGGAAATCAATGAAGCAAATTTTAACAACAACAATTATAATACGATTGTTGAAAACGACATCAGCAATTCGCAGGTGTACCGCCTGAGATTATCCTATAAGAATATTGAGGACAAGGATGCAAACGGTGCCGATGCCTTTCCCAAAATTCAGACCTATAATGCTCAGAATAATACTTTCGGGGAATTGACACAGGTTACTGATGCAAACGGTGCAGCACAAAATGTAACCTATGCTTCCATTTCCCTCTATGCCGACCCCAGTCCGTATGCAGCCATTCAGAACCGGCCCAATGATGTAATTCTGGTTAAGGAAACAGGAGAGCTTTTGTTAGGACAAAACGTTTATAACCACTTAATGGGATTGAACGACAATCCGGCAACAACCGGTGTGAATGAAGGAGAAATCCGGGTAGTATACGAAAAAGAAGACTGGAGGGAAGGAGACTTAAAGCCGGAGCATTATTTCCATTGTATTAAGCAGGACGTGCCCAATTTAGGCGATATTACCTATAATGAAAGCTATCTGGATGGTATAGTGGAAAAACAGGCTATTGAATATGATGTGGGATTAAATCAGAGAATCCGGGTGAATACTACTGCTGATGAGATTTTCAAGCATGAAATCGGCAGAGACGTGGATGATATGATTGCCACCATGGAGGAGACCCTGAATATCGAGAAGCTGGTAGCCAAGCTGGATGGTATGCTTAAGGAAGAAAAATACTTTAATGACCCGGCGGCTAAAGCCGTTTTAGAGCAGCAGTTGGCAGCGGCTAATAAGGCCCTTACTTTCTCCAAGGATAAAACCGAGAAACTGTATAAAGGCTGTATCACCAAGATGCAGGGACATTTGGATACGGTAAACCTTGCTTCTACCCAGAATGGTACAAGAGGCCAGAGGCTGGAGTTGATTGTGAATCGTTTAATGAGCCAGAAAACCAACTTTGAAACGCTGAAATCGGAAAACGAAGATGCGGATATTACGGAAGTGGCGACCAAGTTAAGCAGTGCAGAGCTGACCTATAACGCTTCCTTGATGGCTACAGGTAAGATTTTACAGAACAGCTTAATGAACTTTATTTAATAAAGGAGAATGAGAGAAAAGATGAAGATAGAAACCAGGGTTTTTGGTGCCATTGAAATTGACGACAGTAAAATCATTCATTTTCCCGGAGGAATCGTGGGCTTTCCTGACATGAAGGATTTTGCCCTTGTACACGATGAAGAAAAAGGGAAGGATGTACCTATTCGCTGGTTGCAGTCTATACAGGAGCCGCAGTTTGCCATGCCGGTAATGGACCCGCTTTTAGTATCAGGGGATTATAATCCGGAAGTGGAGGATGAGCTGTTAAAGCCCATCGGGCCGTTAAGCCAGGAAGAGACACTGGTTCTGGTGACGGTCAGCGTGCCTAAGGATTTAAGTAAGATGAGTGTGAATCTTCAGGCGCCGATTATTATCAATACAGAGAACAGGAAAGCGGCTCAGGTGATTGTGAATACAGATATTTACCCTATTAAATTCTATATTTACGACATTCTGCAACGTATCAAGAAGGAGGGTAACTAGATGCTGGCACTTTCCCGCAAAAAAAATGAGGCCCTGGTTATTAACAATAACGTGGAAATTACGATTTTGGAAATCAAGGGCGACCAGGTGAAAATCGGTATAGAAGCGCCGAAGAATATTCCGGTATATCGTAAGGAGGTATATCTGCAGATTCAGGAGGCCAATAAGGATGCTCTGGCTAACGAAATCAGCACGGAAAATCTGGATGCGTTAAAGGACTTGTTTTAATTTTTTCTTAATATTTGGCGGTTTTTTTCCGATAAAATAGTTAGTAAGGTAAATTTAAAATGTCACACGGAGGTGATTACGATGGGAATGGAACCATTAAATAGCATTTCAAGCATTCAGGCTCAGTCCATGACCAAGACTGTGCCAGCACCCAAAGCGAGTAGTGAGACCATGGATGGGAACACTGCAAATAATGTTGTCGTACCTAAAGTAGACAGCAGTACCATTGCGGTGGCCAAAGGCCAGGAAAGCGACAACAAGCAGGGGTATGAAGGTCAGGAGTCAAGCAGCCAGTCCAATAGTGAAGCATTGAAGAAGGCTGTAGAGAACATTAATAAGAATCTGAATAATTCTGAAGCGATTTTTGGTATTCATGAAACTACCAACAGAGTGATTATCAAGATTGTCGACAAGAATACGAAAGAAGTACTTAAGGAACTTCCACCGGAGAAAACATTGGATATGATTGCCAAGGTTTGGGAATTAGCCGGGCTGATGGTGGATGAGAAGAGATAGGAGGGCTGATTATGCCTATTAGATTATCAGGTTTAAATTCCGGTTTGGACACAGAGAGCATTATTACTGAATTAGTTAAGGCCAAATCGGAGCGGAAGAACAAATTAGTGAAAGAGCAGACCAAGCTGGAGTGGAAGCAGGAGGCTTGGAAGGAACTGAATACCAAGGTATATTCTTTTTACAGTAAGACCCTGAGCAATATGACGTTGACCAGTGACTATTTGAAGAGAACTACCAAGATAAGCGACCCCACTGCCGCTTCTATTATTACCGGAGCTAATGCGGTTAAAGGAACCCATAGTCTGGAAATTACGCAACTGGCAGCCACTGCTTACTTAACCGGTGGGGAATTGCCTACAGATGTAAACGGCGAGAAGGTAACCGCAGACACCAAGTTGAGTGATTTGACGGGCGGAACTGGCCTTGCCGGAAAGAAGCTGAGCGTTACCAGCGGGGGCACAACAGCAGAGCTGACGATTACGGACAGTACCACCATTGCCGATGTAACCAAATGGTTCAGGGAGCAGGGTCTGAATGCTAACTTTGATGAGAAGAATCAGCGTTTCTTCGTTAGCTCTAAGGAAAGCGGTCAGGATGCTGATTTTACTCTTGGCGGAGATGCAGATGTTTTAAGCGCATTAAAACTGGATGCTGCTAATGGTGCAGTAAAAATCGACGGTACGGATGCAGAAATTATTTTAAATGGTGCGAAATTTGTTTCCAAATCCAATACCTTTGAGATTAACGGTCTGACCATTACCGCACAGTCTAAGACTGCCGGACCCGTCACCATTACCACGGATGATGACGTTGACGGCATCTATGATATGGTTAAGAACTTCTTTAAGGAGTACAATGAGTTAATCAATGAGATGGATTCCCTGTACAATGCTGATTCAGCTAAGGGATACGAGCCTTTGACGGACGATGAGAAGAAAGAGCTGTCCGATAAGGAAGTGGAAAAATGGGAAGAGAAGATTAAGGGAGCCATTTTAAGAAGGGATTCTACCTTAAGCAGTGTCGCTTCAGCCATGAAGCAGGCCATGCTGACGGGAGTGGAGATGGCGGATGGTTCCATGATGTACTTAAGCAATTTTGGTATCGGTACACTGGGCTATTTCAATTCGGCAGAGAATGAGAAGAATGCTTATCATATCGATGGCGACCCGGATGACTCCAAAGTGAATACCAATGGAGATAAGCTTAAGACGGCTATTGCCAATAATCCTGAGCAGGTAATCGAATTCTTCGTGGGCCTGTCAAGAAATCTTTACTCGACGCTGGGCGACAAGATGAAGGGTCTGGAAGGCGTAAGAAGCGCTTTTACCTTATACGATGATAAGTCAATGAAGAGCGAGTACGACGCTTATAAGGAGAAGATAGCTAAGCAGGAGAAGCTGATTGCGACTTATGAAGACCGTTATTATAAGAAGTTTACCGCTATGGAAACTGCTTTGGCCAGAATGAAGTCTAAGGAAAGTGCGATTTCCGGCTTGCTTGGCAACTTATAAATAATATGATTGATGTGAGAGGGCCATTGTGAATTAACTGCAATGGCCTTTTTGTATATTTAGGTTAGAATAGATTGCAAACTGATGGAGGTTTAGTGTATAATTCAAGTAACAAGCCACTACCAAGGAGGAAGTCAGCATGGCACTACCCAACGCATATGAGAAGTACAATAACAGTAAAGTATTAACCGCATCTCCAGCAGAACTGACATTGATGCTCTACGAAGGGGCAATCAAATTTTGTAATATTGCGATTATGGGAATTGAGAACAAGGATATGGAAAAGGCTCATAATAATATTACGAAAGTTCAGAGAATTATTGAGGAGTTCCGTTCCACTTTGGACCGTAAATATCCGGTAGCGGAGGATTTCGACAGAGTATACGTCTACTTATTGCGCCGCTTATTGGAGGCCAATGTGAAGAAGGATAAGGAAATTCTGGAAGAGGTGAATATGCACTTACGCTCCATGCGAGATACCTGGAAGGAAGTTATGCGTACAAGTAAAGGGAGCCGTACAGAATGATGGAAAGTTATTTACAGATTTTACAGGACAGCCTTGTTCAGAAGCTGGAAATTTTGAATAAAATTGAAGCCAGGAGCCTGGAACAATCTGCCATGTTTAAGTCTCAGGATGTTACTTTGCAGGCTATTGATGAGAATATGGATGCTAAGGCCGTATTGATTGAGGAGCTGGAGTCCTTAGATAATGGATTTGAAAGACTTTATGAGAAGCTTCGTGAGGAGCTTATTGCCCATAAGGACGAGTATAAGGAGGCAATCAGGGAGATTCAGAAGCTGATTACGCAGGTAACCGAGAAAAGCGCCACTATCCAGGCCATTGAAGCCAGAAATAAGGCTGAGGTCGAGATGGTTTTCAGAAAAGAGAAAAGGGAGCTGCAGAGCAAGCGCACGGCCATGTCCATTACCACTGATTATTATCAGAATATGAACAGGGTGAAGAATGTTTCACCCCAGTTTCTTGACAAAAAAAAGTAGGACGATTCGTCTTTTATCAGAAAAAAGTGTATTCCGGGGAGAGGTCCTTAAGAATACACTTTTTTCTATGAAAGGATGAAGAAGGTGGAAAGAAGCGAGGAAATAATGCTGAAAAGAAGAAAGAGCCTGTTGTTATTCGTTTTTATATGTTTGTTCTGTATTGGCGGCTGTGGGAGAAAAGACAGGGCAGAGGAGGAAAAGGTCCCATATTTTACCGGTATACAGGATGTTTATGTAGTCAGAGGAAATAATGCGGATTATGAGGGGAAGGTAAAAGCATTTGAGGGCACAGGAAAAGAAATTACAGAGGATATTCAAATTGATGCTTCCGAGGTTATTTTAGATGAGTGCGGAGAGTATCCGCTTTTTTATCGGATAGAGGACAGCCAGGGGAACAGGAAGGAAGAAAGCTGCCGGGTTTTCGTGGTGGAAAAAGAAGAGGCTCTGCCCATAATTTTAGCAGAAAACGAGGCCGCCTTTGTACGAATCCGCTATCAAAATAAAGAAGAGGAAAGCTGGGGAAGCGGCTTTCTGATAGAGCTTACCAGGGAGGCTGCCTATGTGGTAACGAACGGTCATGTGGTGGAAGGAGAAGAAGCGGTAGAAGTATTTTTTGCTGAGGGAAGCAGGGCAGAGGGAAAGGTGCTGGCAAGAGCAGATACGCCGGATATTGCGGTGGTGAAAGTAGAAGCCGAAAAGGTTGGTTTAGATGTGGCTAATCGGTTGAAAGCGGTGGATGCAGACCTGGAATATTGGGATAATCTGGACCCGGACAAGCTTCCGGCGGCGGGGTACAGGTGCCTTAACCCGGATGGTTCTTTCTGGATAGAGGAAATCGGCAGGATTTTAACAAAGCAGGAGACTACCTGGGCGGCAGAATACCCTTTGGTGCAGTATACCATGGAAAACCACAGGGGAGCTTCAGGTTCGGCGATTATAGACGAATCCGGCAAGCTGATTGCCATGGCCCTTGGTGTATCAGAAGAAGAGAACACCAGAGCTTTCTGGGGAATCGGCTTGCCGAATATCTTAGCTTATTATGAGGAAGTTACAGGCCGCAGACCGTAGGAGCGATGCCCGGGGTCTGTGGTGTCCCAGGGGCACTAATCATTTCCAAAGAAATGACCAAAACGCTGGGCAACAGCCTGGATGCCTTTTTCATTAAGGTGATAATCATTGACCAGATATTCATCCCGGTTGTCAATGGTTATTACCCCGTAATAGTTATCGATGTAGGAAACACCGTTAGCAAGGATAACATTCATTTGATGGTTCAGGTAGTCGGGAATGGTTCCGTTTCCCAGATTCTGAATGTCTCCGTCCACATAGAAATCGTCTATGGTCTGACCACAGGCGGGGGTGGATAAAATTACTGTACGAATATGGGGATAGGTTTCCTCAATCAGCTTCAAAGAGGCATTGAGGGAGCCCGTCCAGGTAACCAGATTGTCAGGGTTGTTAGGGTCATATAAGGGCCGATGGTCAATATAATCATTCAGGTCGTACATAATCACCAGCATATCTATCTTGGAAAAATCCAGTTCCTTTAACATAGCCACCGTTGCTTTGGCATCGTCTCCCAGGGAGGCGGCCGCTTCGTCTGCGATGGAGTAGTCTCCGGTACAGAAAGCTTTGGTAAGCTGGTAAAGGCTGACGCCGTCGGCAGGGTAATCAGGCTGCCATTCTGCATTTTTCATGGACTGGTAGGAACCGGAGAAAGAAGCGTCATAGGCGACTCCGTCCACCTGAGCGGCAAGAGCCTGTGCCAGCCCGTCTTCGCCCTTATTGTCAGCAAAGGGTGAGTTTCCCAGACAAAGCAGGGTGGTGACCCCGTCGTCCTCATGGCCTTCCAGACGGCTTGAACTCATGGGCTGAATATGGTCCATAGTCTCTACATCAAATTCCGAGGTATCCTCATTGGGGTCATACCCGGAATCTTCTCCTTTATTCCATAGCCACAGCTTTACTATAGCAAAGAGAAAAAGGGCAAAAATCACAATGAAAAAAATTACATGAAAATTCAGCTTCTTTTTTGGCAAAGAGCCGTCAGCAGTATTTTTATTTTCCATAGAATAGTCGTTCCTTTCTTATTAATACTTGCAAAGAACAGCAGTCTGGTCTACTATAGAATCTGAAATTCACAGGTTGTCCAGGCTGTTTGCCTGTCGATACTATACATGATGGGAAAAGAAAAGTCTACTTTTCTTGAAAATCTTAAGAAATTTTTCAGATGTAAGGGAAATGGCATCAAAAGATGGATGCTTTCATCGTTATTAGGGGAGGTTTAGATGAAGAAACAAATATCCTTAAAACAGCTTTTGTTTTTGCAGGGAGTGGTTATGATTTATACCATTTCCAGCGTTATGGCTAAATTTGCTTCGGCTGGGGAAACCCTTGGGCGGCTGGTTATCTTTTTTGGCCTTGATTTATTCTTCTTAGGGGTATACGCTCTTTTCTGGCAGCAGTTGATTAAACGTTTTCCACTGTCGGTGGCCTATGCCAACAGGGCCATGGCCCTGCTCTGGTCGGCTCTTTGGGCAAGGCTTATTTTTGGGGAAGAAATCGGAGCCAGGCAGATGGCCGGAATCGGACTGGTCATGGTGGGAATTTTGATGATTAATACCGAGAAGCAGGAGGAAGGGGAATGAAACAGGTTTATTTGGTTCTTGCCGTCTGTTCCGTATGTATTGCCTCCTTTTCCCAGATATTACTGAAAAAAGGGGCACAAAAAAGCTATTCCTCCAGGATAAGGGAGTATTTGAACGGGTATGTCATCGGGGGCTATGGCATGCTGCTGGTATCTATGCTTCTTACGATTATGGCCTATAGGCATCTGTCCTTTTTGAGTGTGCCGGTAGTGGAGGCGTTGGGGTATGTACTGGTTCCCCTTTTAAGCAGCTTCTTTTTTCAGGAAAAGCTGTCTCCCAGAAAGCTGGCGGGGATTGGGTTCATTTTAGCCGGAATGATGGTCTATTATGTTTAGGATTTTCATTGCCCGGCTTTTTGGGCCGGGCTTTTCAGGAAAGCGCAGCTTTGGGGATGCAGGAGGCGCCGTGTCCCAGAGGGCCGGTGTGGATTAAGGCAGGGCCGTGTCCGGCAGAGCTGTTGTGGATTAAGGTTGGGCTCTGGCCCGGGGAGGCGTTATGGTCGCTGGAAGCAGATTGCAGGTTGCGATACCACTTGCTGTATTTATACATGCGGTAGGTAGTGCTCATCTCCTTTAAGCTGGCTTCATTGCTGCATAGTTCAATGAACAGGGTGCGTTCGGTGGCGTTAAGCGCAACATAATCCAGATAGGGCATTTGCAGTTCGGTCAGCGTCTGGCTGCAGCGGGGGCAAAACATTTTGTGACCGTTCAGCATATGGATTCGTTTACAGTTTTTACAAAAATGAATATACATCATGGCATTTCTCTCATTTCTTCGTGGTTTTTCTTTTATTTTGACAGATTTTGGGCAGTGGTTGCAATCTCTTTTCATCGTTATTTTCCTGTAAAAATCGACATAATGTAGTGTGAGAAGAAGTTCTAATTGCTCACGCCAGGGGGCAAATCATGCCCAAAGGGCATGCGCAAAGAACTTCAGAAGCTTATGCGAGGCATATGCCGGGCTCACACCCGGAGATTTGAGAAGCTTAGAAGCAGCATCATGAGGGGGAGGGTGAAACAAAACAGGGGCAGCAGAACTCTAATAGAAGAGGGGATTTACACTGTGGCAGGGCAAAAGCAGCGTCCCAGCTTTTACCAGAAGAACTTTTTTGCCGCCGGTTGAAAGAGAAATAAGTTGATGCTATAATAATACGAGTTTTGAGGAAAAAGTAAGGCTTACTTATGGAGGAAGGAATGAAAAATTTTTTTAATAGGAAAGCAAAAAATAAGAAGTCGGGTGAAGCAGAGGATTTAAATGTCATTAACCTGGATGAAACCGCAGGCTGGTCCAAGCTGGATGTTGCTCACGGGATGGAGGCACAGAAACAGTCAAAATCTATGGAAACGGCAGAAGAGTTGATGCCGGAGAAGATAAATGAGATGGCGGCAGCGGCTGAAGTTGATGAGGACAGAGAAGCCGACAGCTTAACCGTAGTGGATTTGGACAGCGAAGAGCCGGAGCTTTTGGAGGCGGAACTGGAAGAGGAAGCCGGGGACTTGACGGAACTGGATTTGGACAGCGAAGAGCCGGAGCTTTTGGAGGCGGAACTGGAAGAGGAAGCCGGAGATTTAACAGAAATAGACCTGGACAGCGAGGAGCTGGAGGAAGACGACCTGGAATATCTGGCAATAGATGAAGAAGATGAGGAAGAAGATGAGGAAGAAGAGCCGAAGGCTTTTACTTTGGGAGAGCACATCAGCGATTTTTTTGCTCGTTTCAGTGCTATGGATAAGATTCTGGCTGCCACCGGGGTCTGCGTTCTGGTACTGGCTTTGGCTACGGGGGGCGTCTTTTTTGGAAAAAGGGTTGTAAAACGGCAGGTGGAGGCCCTTGCTCCCATTGGAGAGCAGTTGGAAAATGTGGGCGTGCTAGGGGAAGACACCCTGTTGGCCGTGGCAGATGCCAGAAAAGCCATGCAGGAGGCGGCCCAGATTGAAGAAGAGCTGATGAAGGAATATGAAGAAGCGGAGCTGGAGACTGAGGTGAGGGTATCCATGAAGCTCACTTCTGTTCAGAAGGACTTGAAGATTAAATTTGTCAACAGCAAGTCTGGAAAACTCATTGGAAACGTTCCTTTTGAAGTAAAGATTACTGAGCCGGGAGGCAAATCCTACAGTAGAAAGGACGAAGATACAGACGGTATAATTTATCTTAACGGACTGGAACCGGGCAGCTATACGGTTGCTATGGTGGAATTGGCGGATATGGAAGGCTACAGCTTCAGCACCGCCCAGGAAACCATTAAGGTAAAAGAGAGTATTGATTATCAGAAAATTGACGTGTCTGATGAAATTAAGAACGAAAGTCAGGTAAATGTGGCCCAGGAAGATACCGCAGCCAAGGTGGAAACAGAATCCACCCTGACGGACACGGTAGAGTGGGTTGAATCTACAAAAACAGAGATAGGCTCTGATTCAACTTATATACAGATTAATAAGAGCGATATTGGGGAGCCATCCCAGAGGGCCAGTCTGGCACTGTTAAGGAACTTCTATGCTACCAGCAGCGTAACCCCTGCAGCGGATGCACCCTCAGGCTCCACGGAGCCGGAGACTTCGGCACCCAACGAGCCCAGTACCCCGGACAGCAGCGAGCCCAGTACTCCGGACTCCAGTGAGTCCAGCACACCGGACTCCAGCGAGCCCAGTACCCCAGACTCCAGTGAGCCCAGCACACCGGATTCCAGTGAACCCAGTACCCCGGACTCCAGCGAGCAGGAGACACCCAATCCCAGCAAGCCGGAAACTCCCGATACCAGTGAGCCTGAGACGAACCAGCCGCCTAAGGATGTTGCGGTAACGGAGATTACCTTAAGCCAGACGGCCCTTTCGCTGGAAGAGGGAAAAACAGCTACATTGACGGCTGTGGTTAAACCGGATGATGCCACCAATAAAACGGTAAGCTGGAGCAGCTCCGATAACGGAATCGCCAAGGTGGATGATAAAGGCGTAATCACTGCTCTGAAAGCAGGCAAGGCGACCATAACCGCCAAAGCGGGAGAGAAAACGGCTGCCTGTACCGTAACCGTAACGGCAAAGGCGGTGGCAGCAGAGACCAAAATTTCCCTGGACAGAACCAGTGCCACATTAAAAACGGGCGAGACACTGACCCTGAAGGCCACAGTGACTCCCGAGGGAAAAACCCTTTCCTGGTCCTCCTCTAATTCCGGAGTGGCAACGGTAGAGAATGGAAAGGTTACGGCAAAAGCGGCTGGGGAGACGACCATCACTGTAACCGCAGACGGAAAAAGCACCAACTGTGTGATAAAGGTCAGCGCAACCTATGACCCCAAGACGGATAACGGAACGGCATTAAAGGCCAAGGATGGCAGCCAGGTATATTATTACGCTAATGGACAGTACATCGAAGCGAAAGTAGCGGATTATTATAAGTACGATACCTTCTATAAAAAAGGCTCCAATTCCCAGTACAAATATACGGGCTGGCAGAATCTGGACGGAAAAACATATTATTTCGATAAGAATGG
The DNA here is from genome assembly GCA_050873745.1 of Lachnospiraceae bacterium. Taxonomy (GTDB): domain Bacteria; phylum Bacillota; class Clostridia; order Lachnospirales; family Lachnospiraceae; genus SFDP01. Next base: position 19,388 of record JBNMJJ010000001.1, read on the forward strand.
CAACAAGGTAACCGGAGAGCAGATTATCCAGGGTGCAAAATACACCTTTAACAGTGACGGTTCCCTGTATACCGGCTCCGGCGTTCTGGGTATCGATGTATCTACCCACAATGGCAATATCGACTGGCAGCAGGTAAAAAATTCCGGTGTATCCTATGTGATTATCCGTACCGGTTTCAGAGGCTCTACCAAGGGTGCGCTGGTGGAAGATGCCAAATTCAGGCAGAACATCCAGGGAGCGACCAATGCCGGACTGAAGGTAGGTGTTTATTTCTTTACCCAGGCGGTAAATGAAGTAGAAGCGGTAGAAGAGGCATCTATGGTCCTCAGTCAGATTAAAAACTACAAAATATCCTATCCTGTCTTTATCGACGTGGAAAGCAGCGGTGGACGAGCTGATGGGCTGGATGCGGCAACCCGTACCAGAGTAGTGAACGCTTTCTGTCAAACCATTCAGAATGGGGGTTACAGAGCCGGTATTTATGCCAATAAGACCTGGTTGGCCCAGAAGATGAATATCAGTGCTTTAAGCGGCTATAAAATCTGGCTGGCTCAGTACAGCAGTCAGGTTACCTATGGCGGAAAATACGATATGTGGCAGTATTCCGACAAGGGAAGAATCCCGGGAATCAGCACCAATGTGGATATGAACTTAAGCTATATGAATTACTAAAGCTGATGAAAAGGCTGTCTGCGATACAAAGAGTATTGCGACAGCCTTTTTTACAGAAGAACGGGGGAAAGTTTTTAACTATACCCAAACAGAAAAAACTATGGTACAATAGGAGCAACTTTTGAAAGTGGAGGAGTATGCCATGAGAACCTACTTAGTAACCGGAGGAGCCGGTTTCATCGGCTCTAACTATATTCATTATATGTTTCGTAAATATGACCAGGATATTCGGATTATCAACGTCGATTTGCTGACCTATGCCGGCAATCTGGAAAACCTGAAGGAAGTGGAAAACAGGGAGAACTATACCTTTGTAAAGGCGGATATTTGCGATAAAGAAGCTATCCGTAAGATTTTTTTGGAAAATGATATTGACCGTGTGGTCCATTTTGCAGCGGAAAGCCATGTGGACAGGAGTATACGCAATCCCGAGGTTTTCGTGCAGACGAACGTGTTGGGAACTCTGGTTTTATTGAACTGTGCAAAAGAAGCCTGGGAGCTTCCTGATGGAAGCTTTAAGGAAGGGAAAAAATTCCTCCATGTTTCTACCGATGAGGTTTATGGTTCGCTGGAGGAAGAGGGAACCTATTTTTATGAGACTACCCCCTACGACCCCCACAGCCCTTATTCCGCCAGTAAAGCCTCTTCCGATATGCTGGTAAAGGCCTATATGGACACCTATAAATTTCCGGCCAATATTACCAACTGCTCCAATAATTACGGACCGTATCAGTTCCCCGAGAAGCTGATTCCCCTGATTATCAATAATGCTTTGCAGGGAAAGAAGCTGCCGGTATACGGGGACGGAAAGAATGTCCGGGACTGGCTGTATGTGGAGGACCATGCCAAGGCTATTGACATGGTGCAGGAAAAGGGCAGACTGTTTGAGACCTACAATGTAGGCGGTCACAACGAAAAGCAGAACATTGAGATTATCCATATTATACTGGACACACTGCAGGAGATGCTGCCCCAGGAGGACCCCAGAAAGGCGCTGGTAAACAGAGATTTGATTACCTATGTGGAGGACAGAAAGGGGCATGACAGAAGATACGCCATTGCGCCGGATAAGATTAAGGCAGAAATCGGCTGGGAGCCGGAAACCATGTTTAAAGACGGAATTAAACGTACAATCAAATGGTTCTTTGAACATGAGGACTGGATGAAGAATGTGACCAGCGGAGATTATCAGAAGTATTATCAGGAAATGTACAGGGAAGATTAGAAGAAGGCGAGGGTGACCATGAAAGGGATTATTTTAGCAGGTGGTTCGGGGACAAGACTGTATCCTCTGACCAAGGCCATTTCCAAACAGATTATGCCGGTGTATGACAAGCCGATGATTTACTACCCTCTGTCCACATTGATGCTGGCAGGGATTCGGGAGATTATGATTATTTCCACCCCCAGGGATTTACCCGTATTTCAGGAGCTTTTGGGAGACGGAAACCAACTGGGCCTTTCCCTTAGCTATGCCATTCAGGAATATCCCAGAGGACTGGCGGACGCCTTTATTATCGGGGAAGAATTTATCGGCAGTGACAGGGTAGCTCTGGTGCTGGGAGATAATATTTTCTATGGACAGAGTTTTTCCAGCCTTCTTATGCAGGTGGCGGCAAGAGAGGAAGGAGCCACCATTTTCGGTTATTATGTGAGAGACCCCAGAGAGTATGGGGTGGTGGAATTTGACGAAAAGGGCAGGGCCCTTTCCATAGAGGAAAAGCCCTCACAGCCCAAGAGCAATTATGCGGTTCCGGGCCTGTATTTCTATGATAATGAGGTGGTAGAGATTGCCAAAGGAGTAAAGCCCTCTGCCAGAGGAGAAATCGAGATAACGGCAGTGAACAATGCCTATCTGGAAAAAGGCCGGCTGAGGGTGGAGACTATGGGAAGAGGATTTGCCTGGCTGGATACGGGCAGTCACGATTCCTTGTTGGAGGCGTCTGATTTTGTGGCTGCTTTCCAGAAGCGGCAGGGACTTTATATTTCCTGTATTGAAGAGATTGCCTATAAAAAGGGCTTCATTACGAAAGAACAACTGCTGACTCTGGCAGAGCCCCTTTTGAAAACTGCTTACGGACAATATTTAACAGAGGTTGCTGATGGACTCTAGATTTTTACGAAATACAATCCTGGTTTCTATTCTATTTATGATTACCGTTTTTGGAGTGGTTCTCTACTCCAACGGAATGGGGCCGGGACAGAAAAAAGAAGTGACAGCCATTCCCCGGGAAAGCGCCCCAGAAACCCTGCTGGAAGGCCAGATTGGGGAGGATTTGTATGGCTGGATGGAAGACGAAGCCTTTTTTGATGAGGAGGCTGTGGCTAAAGAGGTTCAGGAAGGAGAACGGCTCTCCTTAATTGCTACCTCAGTGGAAAAGGACCTTCGGGTTCAGATTGTGGACAAGGAGGGCAAAACCGTTGAGGGCCAGTTCTTCAAAATTCTGGTCAATGACGAGGATGAGTATAAGGATTTGGACAGGGACGGCATTATCTATATAGGTGAGATGAGCGCTGGAGAGTATCAGGTGAAGCTGATGGAGAAGGAAGGCTTTATCGTTCCTGCCCAGTCCATACCGGTGAGAGTGAAGTCCCGGGTGGAATACGCAGCCATCGGAGACATTTCCCTGCTGATTAAAACGGAGAAGGAAGTGGACGCCCTGGCAGAGGATGGAGGCCGTGTGGAAGAAGCAGACGAAGGCAGCGGCCCTTCCCAGATTCTGACCAGGGAGGATGCGGTTTTCGGCATAGACGTTTCCCGTTGGAATGAGGCTATCGACTGGACAAAAGTAAAGGATGCGGGAGTAGGCTACGCCATTATCCGTGTGGGCTACCGGGGAAGTGTGACCGGCAGTCTGGTAGAAGATTATTATTTTAAGAAAAATATTGAAGGGGCTATCCAGGCCGGGATTCCCGTAGGAGTCTACTTCTTTACCCAGGCTATCGACCAGGTGGAGGCAGTGGAGGAGGCCAGCATGGTTCTTGAGCTTTGCAAGGATTATAAGCTGACCTATCCCATCTTTATCGACACGGAAGGGGCCGGAGGAGAAGGAAGGGCGGATGGCCTGGATGTGAAAACCAGAACCGCTGTCTGCGAAGCCTTTTGTGAAACGATTCGAAACAGCGGCCATCAGGCCGGTATCTATGCCAGCAAAAACTGGTATAATAATAAGTTGGATACCTCCAGACTGCCGGATAACATCGTAATCTGGCTGGCAGAATATTCGGATGCGCCTACCTACGATAAAAAATACCATATGTGGCAATACAGCTCTTCGGGAAGAATCGTAGGAATTGAAGGACGGGTAGATTTGAATTTAAGTTTTCTGGAGATGGAGGAGATGGAATAAAAGCGGATGGCAGGCGGCTTATAGGGCGCAAAGCGATTACGGCAAGCTCTTAAGCCAAAAGCCTGCTTTTTTGGAAAAAAGAAAAAGAAAAACGAGGATGGGAAAGAAAGTTATGGGAAAGATAACAGTAGAAACATGCCATATCGAAGGCCTGAAGGTGATTACGCCTCAGGTTTTCGGAGATTCCAGGGGCTATTTTATGGAAACCTATAATTATCAGGATTATGAAGCGGCAGGAATTAAGGAAGTGTTCGTACAGGATAATCAGTCCGCCTCCAAAAGGGGAGTATTAAGGGGTCTGCATTTTCAGAAGCAGTTTCCCCAGGACAAGCTGGTAAGAGTGGTTCGGGGAGAGGTTTTCGATGTGGCAGTGGATTTAAGGAAGGATTCTCCTACCTTTGGCCAGTGGTATGGCGTAGTGTTAAGTGAGGAGAATAAAAAACAGTTTTTTGTTCCGAAAAATTTTGCCCATGGTTTTGTGGTATTGTCCGATTATGCGGAGTTTGCCTATAAATGCACCGATTTTTATCATCCCGATGATGAGGGAGGGCTTTTGTGGAACGACCCCGAAATTGGAATAAAATGGCCCATACCGGAAGGGATGGAGTTAATTCTGTCGGAAAAAGATACCAAATGGCCGGGTATTGAGTCTTTCGGGAAATAACGGTATACCAGAATGAAAACAACGAAAAAGAGAATTAGTAAAAAAACAGGAATTACCCTCTTTACGGTTGCCATGTTAATCATGGCAGCTATTATTGTATTTTACCAGAATCCTCTGGCAGACCCTGAGGATGAGCTGGTGAAGAAGTGGATTGCCTGTGGTATTATTGCGTTAGCCATTTTCAGCTTTGCTTTTCTTTACGATAAAATTACGGTACTGCCCATAGAGCTTTTCCAGAGCAGGCACCTCATTTGGAAACTGGCGAAGAACGACTTTAAAAAGCGGTATGCGGGCTCCTATCTGGGAGCAGTCTGGGCTATGGTTCAGCCGGTGGTGACGGTGGTGATGTATTACATCGTTTTTGATGTTATCATGGGTTCCAGTCGGCAGCTTGCAGACGATACGGTTCCCTATGTGCTTTTTCTGACGGCAGGACTGGTGCCCTGGTTTTATTTTACGGAAAGCCTGCAAAGCGGAACCAATGCCATGCTGGAATATAATTATCTGGTAAAAAAGGTAGTGTTTAAAATCAGCATACTGCCCATTATCAAGATTATTGCAGCCACCTTTATTCATGTGTTTTTTATTGCCATACTGTTGATTATCGGCGCTCTTTACGGCTATTATCCCAGCCTTTATACCCTGCAGATTTTCTATTACAGTTTTTGCCTGTTCGTCCTTGTGCTGGGCATCTGTTATACTACCTGCTCCGTCATCGTATTTTTCAGGGATGTGGGACAGATTATCAACATTTTACTGCAGATTGGAATGTGGGCAACGCCCATAATGTGGGATATTCACCAGTTTGATTCCCGGGTGCAGATGCTGGTCAAAATCAATCCTCTGGTTTATATCGTAAACGGCTATCGCAGCTCAGTTTATGAGAAAACATGGTTTTTTGAGGATTTTTATTCCACCATGTACTTCTGGATTATTACGGTTGTGCTTTTCGGCCTGGGTGCCCTGGTATTTAAACGGCTGAAGGTACATTTTTCGGATGTGTTATAAAGGACGGATTATGGAAGAAAACAAGATTGCTATCTGTGGAAAACAGATTACCAAGATTTATAAACTATACGATAAGCCTTCTGACCGGATGCGGGAGGCTCTGGGCCTCTCCAAAAAGAAGCTGTATAAGGAGCACTATGCTTTAAAGGGAGTGGATATGACCATTTATCAGGGGGAAACGGTGGGAATTATCGGCACCAATGGCTCCGGGAAATCCACTATCCTGAAAATCATTACGGGAGTGTTGAATCCCACTTTCGGAGAGCTTACGGTAAACGGCAGAATCTCTGCTCTTTTGGAACTGGGAGCGGGATTCAACATGGAATATAACGGTATTGAAAATGTCTATCTGAACGGAACCATGATGGGTTTTTCGGAAAAGGAAATAGATGAAAAGCTGCAGGATATTCTGGATTTTGCGGATATTGGGGACTATGTTTACCAGCCCTGCAAGACCTATTCCAGCGGTATGTTTGTGAGACTGGCCTTTGCAGTGGCTATCAACATTGAACCGGAAATCCTGATTGTAGACGAGGCCCTGTCCGTAGGGGACGTATTTTTTCAGGCCAAATGCTACCATAAATTTGATGAATTTAAAAAGATGGGAAAGACCATTCTTTTCGTCAGTCATGATTTAAGCAGCATCGCCAAGTACTGTGACAGGGTGATTCTTTTGAACAAAGGGGTGAAGCTGGCAGAGGGCAGCCCCAAGGAGATGATTGACGCCTATAAACAGGTGCTGGTGGGGCAGTATCCCCTGCCTGAAAAGGAAGAGGAGAGCCTGTTGGATGACAAGGATATTGAAGAGGCCGCAGGCAGGGCAGGAGGCCTGAAAAAAGCCGCCGGGAAAGCCCAGGCCGAAAGTAAGGCTTTAGAAAGTATTACTTTAAAAAGTAAGGAAGAAATGGGGGCCAACCCGGATGTACTGGAATATGGCAATAAGGCCGCAGTCATCGAAGAATATTATGTAACCGATGATACAGGGAGACGATGCAGTGCAGTTATCAAGGGGCATCAATGCAATGTGCATATGCAGGTGCGTTTTTATGAGGATGTCGATGGGCCTATTTTTGCCTTTACCATTAAAAACGTGAAGGGTGTGGAAATCACCGGAACCAATACGCTGGTAGAGAAGGCTTTTTTGGAGCCGGTAAAGGCGGGAAGCATAAAGAAGATTACTTTTGCCCAGAGAATGGATTTGCAGGGAGGAGAATATCTGCTGTCTTTAGGGGTAACGGGTTATGAAAAAGAGAAATTTGAGGTTTATCACAGGCTGTATGATGTATTGAATCTTACGGTAATCTCGGACAAGGATACGGTGGGATATTTCGACATGAACAGCCAGATTACCGTTTTTGAGTAAGGAAGAGGGAAGAGCGTATGAGCAAAGAGACGGGCAGGACTGCCCCCATCCATCTTAAGGAAGAAGAGGTTCTTGCCCGTTTGCCGAAGCAGATTGGCAGGGTATCTTTGAACTATGATTTTTATCCCGGAGAGGATTACTATAGTGACGGACAGATTGAGGAAGAGCTTCTTGCCATCGTAAAGGAGCAGGCCAGGGTGGATTTTCCCCGGATTATTGAAGAAAGGAAAAGCTGGCCCATTCTTTATCATCTTTCTCATATAAGAGGGAATATTGTGGACTGGCTTCCCATCAGGCCCGGGGACAAGGTACTGGAAATCGGCTCCGGCTGCGGGGCCATTACACAAAAGCTGGCCCAGAAGGCAGGGAAGGTTACCTGTGTGGACCTGTCCGCAAGAAGGAGCCATATTAATGCCTGGAGAAATCAGGACAGGAACAATATCGAGATTTATGTGGGCAATTTTAATGAGATTGAGCCTGCTCTGGATGAGGATTATGATTTTGCCTGCATGATTGGCGTATTTGAATACGGGCAGTCCTATATTCCCAGTTCCACTCCTTATGAAGATTTTTTAAGGATTATGCAAAAGCATGTAAAAAAAGACGGTTCATTAGTGATTGCCATCGAAAATAAGTTTGGCTTAAAGTACTGGGCTGGATGCAAGGAAGACCATGTGGGAACATACTTCAGCGGTCTGGAGGGCTATCCTGAGGGAGGCAGCGCCAGAACCTTTACCCGTAAGGGGCTGGAAGACATCTTTGAGCGCTGTGGGGTGAAGGAGTATTCTTTCTATTACCCTTACCCGGATTATAAACTGCCTACTGCTATTTACTCCGATAAGCGTCTGCCCCGGATAGGCGAGCTGACGGATAATATCCGCAACTTTGACCGGGACAGGATGCTGCTTTTTAATGAAAAATACGTTTATGACGGGATTATTCAGGATGAACTGTTTCCGGTTTTTTCCAATTCTTTTCTGGCAGTTATCGGAGAGCGGCCTGAGACCAGTTATGTGAAATATTCCAATGACCGTGCGCCGGAATATGCCATAAGGACGGAGATTCTGGACACCCCGGAGGGAAGAGTGGTTCGTAAGACAGCCATGAATGAAGAGGCAGCGGCCCATTTAGAGAAGCTGCCCCATTACGGCAGGCTTTTAAAAGAAAGATATGCAGGCAGTGGGCTTAGAGTAAATGAATGCTCTCTGGCCCCGGATAGAAGCTATGTCCAGTTCGTTTATGAAAAAGGGGTTACCTTGGAAAACTGTTTGGACGACTGTTTGGGCCGGGAGGATTTGGAGGGATTTTACCGCCTTTTTGACCAGTATTACCGTTATATTTCCTACGGAGAAGAAAAGCCTGTTGCGGATTATGACCTGATTTTTGCCAATATTCTGATTGACGGCGAAAAGTGGACCATCATCGATTATGAGTGGACGCTGGAGCAGGCGGTGAGTACCAGAGAAATTGCTTTCCGTGCTCTCTATTGTTATATTCTGGCAGAGGAAAAGCGAAACCGACTGAATCTGGAGGCCCTTTTAGAAAGAATCGGTATGGGGCAGCAGGAGGCGGAAGAATACCGCAATAAGGAAAAGAAATTTCAGAAAAAAGTAACCGGAAAGCGAAAGGCTATGGGAGAACTCCGGGGAGAAATGGGATGTCTGTGCGTGGACGCCAAGGTTTTGGCAGACCGTTATATTGACCGGGTAATGAAGCACAGAACCCAGCTTTATTTTGACCGGGGAAAAGGATTTTCAGAAGAGGATTCCTGCTATCTGTGGGAGGTCTATGTGGACGAGAACCATCTGGAAACGGAAGTTTCTCTGGGGAAAGATGTGCAGAAGCTGAGAATCGACCCCACCGACTGTCCCTGCCTTGTGAAGGTGGAGACCCTGCTTTTTAATGGGGAAAAGATACCTGTGGACAAAGAGCATATCCTGACCAATGGCAAAAGGGTGGAGCCAGGCAGTTATGTGTTTGCCACACTGGACCCCAATATGGAAATTGACCTGTCAGGATTTTTCAGACAGGATAAGAACAGCCTGTCGGTAAGGCTGGAGGTGGTGGCCTTACCCATGAAGATGGCGGAAAGTCTTGCGGGAAACCTGGCTAAAGACAGGAAAAAAAGTTTTTTTGCTTTTTAAGACAGAGATTGAAGGAAAAGAGGATAGGATGTCAGGCACTCTAAAGCATAACGTAAAGCAAATCCTGATAAACAGGCAGCACAGGCAGTATGACCGAAAGGTGAAAGAAAGCGAAAGCGACTACCTCAGGTGGATAGGCAAAGAGGAAAAAGAACTGGAGCGGTACCCTTTTACCGGAAAAACGGCCAGAGTGAAGGATATGACCTTTTTTCAC
>JBNMJJ010000002.1:0-28179 GCA_050873745.1 Lachnospiraceae bacterium
CAAGAAAGAAGCCGAAGTAACCGAGGAAGAAGTTAATGCGGAAATCGACAGGGAAAGAGAACGCAGCGCAAGAACCGTTTCCGTAACCGACAGAGCGGTACAAAGCGGCGACCAGACCGTAATCGATTTTGAAGGTTTCCAGGATGGTGTGGCTTTTGAAGGCGGTAAAGGAGAGAACTATCCTCTGACCATCGGTTCCGGCACCTTTATTCCCGGCTTTGAAGACCAGTTAATCGGTAAAAGCATCGGCGAAGAAGTGGAGGTCAACGTAACCTTCCCTGAAAGCTATCAGGCAGAAAACCTGGCAGGAAAGCCTGCGGTATTTAAAGTGGCAATCAAAGAAATCAAAGAGAAGCAGTTGCCTGAGCTGGATGATGAATTTGCAGCAGAAGTATCTGAATTTGATACTCTGGATGAATATAAGGCTGATGTCAGGGCTAACTTATTGAAGAAGAAAGAAACAGACATCAAAAATGAAAAAGAGAATGCGGTAATCGACGCTATCATCGCAGATGCGAAGATGGATATTCCTGAAGCTATGGTGGAGACCCAGCAGAGACAGATGGTGGATGATTTTTCACAGAGATTACAGATGCAGGGCTTAAACGTAGAGCAGTATTTCCAGTTTACCGGTCTGGACAATGCCAAATTAATGGAGCAGGTTAAACCTCAGGCTGAGCAGAAAATCAAATCCCGTTTGGTATTAGAAGCTATTGTGAAGGCAGAAAATATCACGGCTACGGAGGAGGATTTTGAGAAGGAAGTGGCTACTATGGCAGAAGCCTATAAGATGGAAGCGGATAAGGTAAAAGAGATGCTGGGAGAAGGCGGCAAGGAACAGATTATGGAGGATATTGCTGTCAACAAGGCGGTTGAGTTTGTTGTGGAGAATGCCCAGGAAGCCTGACCTGAAGCGAAAGAAATCGGAAAAGGAAGAAAAGGCCAAAGAAGAATACGAAAGAATTAAAATTCTCTTAAATTGTAAAAAACAGATTGCAAAATGCGGAGAATGATACTACAGTAATAAGGGGCTGTCCTGGTGGTAGCCCCATATACTTTATATAACAGGAAAAATTTTTCTACCTATTTAATGATGGTTCAGGGCGGTTACGCCTGCTTAGAATGGAGGATATAAATTGAGTTTAGTACCTTATGTCATTGAACAGACCAGCAGAGGAGAGCGCTCCTATGACATTTATTCCAGATTGTTGAAGGAGAGAATTATTTTTTTGGGGGAAGAGGTAAATGAGGTAACCGCTTCTTTAGTAGTGGCCCAGCTTCTTTTTCTGGAGGCAGAGGACCCGGAAAAGGATATTCATCTGTATATTAACAGTCCCGGCGGTTCCGTAACTGCCGGTATGGCGATTTATGATACGATGAATTTTATTAAATGCGATGTTTCCACCGTATGTATCGGCATGGCTGCCAGCATGGGGGCTTTCCTTTTGGCGGGCGGTGCAAAGGGCAAGCGTTATGCCCTGCCCAATGCAGAGATTATGATTCATCAGCCTCTTGGCGGCGCACAGGGCCAGGCAACGGAGATTGAGATTGCCGCTAAGCATATTTTAAAGACAAAAGAAAAATTGAACCGTATGCTGGCTGAGAATACCGGACAGGATTATGAAGTCATTGCCCAGGATACGGAAAGAGATAACTGGAAGAGCGCTGAGGAAGCAAAGGAATATGGCCTGATTGACCAGATTTTTGTTTCTCACAGTGCAATGAAAGAGAAAAAATAAAGGTGGGAATGAGTTGCCTTAGCTTACGGGGCAATTCAGAATGGAGTATATATGGCGAAAAATTCAGACGTAAGATGTTCCTTCTGCAATAAGACCCAGGAACAGGTACGCAAGCTGATTGCAGGCCCTTCCGGCGTATACATCTGCGACGAATGTGTGGAGATTTGTGCGGATATTATCGAAGAGGAGTATGAAGAGGAAGAGGAGCTGTATGACAGCGAAGAAATCAACCTGTTAAAGCCGGTGGAGATTAAGGAGCATCTGGACGAGTATGTAATCGGCCAGGAGGAGGCGAAGAAGGTTCTTGCTGTAGCGGTTTACAACCATTATAAGCGCATTACCGTAAAAAGGGATGAGGATGATGTGGAACTGCAGAAAAGCAACATCATCATGATAGGCCCTACGGGTTCGGGAAAGACCTATCTGGCACAGACTCTGGCGAAAATTATCAACGTACCCTTTGCCATTGCCGACGCTACAACGCTGACGGAGGCAGGCTATGTGGGTGAGGACGTGGAGAATATTCTGCTGAAGCTTTTGCAGGCAGCGGATTATAACGTGGAAAGAGCCCAGAAGGGTATTATTTATATCGATGAAATCGATAAGATAACGAAAAAGAGTGAGAATGTTTCCATTACCAGAGACGTATCCGGCGAGGGTGTGCAGCAGGCATTGCTGAAGATTATTGAAGGAACCATAGCCAGCGTACCGCCTCAGGGGGGAAGAAAGCATCCCCATCAGGAGCTGATTCAGGTGGATACCTCCAATATTCTGTTTATCTGCGGAGGAGCTTTTGACGGACTGGAGAAGATTATTGAAACCAGACTGGACAGAAAGACCATCGGTTTTAATACGGAAGTGGCTACAAAGAGCACCCATGAAATCGGGGAGCTGCTTTCTCAGGTAACTCCTCAGGATTTGGTAAAATACGGTTTGATTCCCGAGTTTATCGGCCGTGTACCAATCAGCGTTTCTTTGGAGGGACTGGATAAGGAGTCTTTGGTTCGTATTCTGACCGAGCCCAGGAATGCTTTGATTAAACAGTACCGGAAACTTTTTTCCTATGATGATGTGGCATTGAGTTTCGATGATGCGGCTATCGAGGAAGTGGCCGGACTGGCATTGGAGAGAAAGACCGGAGCAAGAGGGCTTCGTTCTATTTTAGAAAAGGTAATGATGGATGTAATGTATCGGATTCCTTCGGATGAGACCATTCGGGAGTGTAAGATTACCAAAGAAGCTGTAGAAGGCAAAAGTCAGCCTTTAGTGGTACACCGTTAAAGCACAAGAGGAAGAGAAGCTTGAAGAGGCTGTTGCAGTGGCAGGTTTTGTCGTGTAACAGCTTTTTTAGAAGGATTTTTAAAGATGGAAAATAAGGATTTACAATTAAGAAGTGTAATGCCCGCTGTGGCATTGCGGGGACTTACGATTTTCCCCCATATGATTATTCATTTTGATTTGAGCCGGGACCGCTCTATTTTAGCGGTTCAGCAGGCGTTGATGGAGGAGCAGAAGCTGTTTTTGGTGACCCAGAAAAACAGTGATGTGGAAGAGCCGAAGCAGGAAGATTTATACGACATCGGAACCGTCGCTGTGGTAAAACAGATTAGTAAGCTGCCGGGCGGCCTGGTAAGGGTGCTGGTGGAAGGTATCAGTCGTGGAAAGCTGATGGAAATGGAGCTGGTTCCGGGAAAAGCCAAAAAGGATGAGTATCTTCAGGCTGTAGTTTCAGAGCTTGAGGAGGAGCCGGTAAAGGCGGATGATGAGGAAGAGTTTTCCAATGAAGAGGAAGCGATGATTCGTCATTTGAAGGAAATCCTGGGTGAGTTCATGCTCTATTACCCCAAAATAGGCAAGAGCCTTTCCGCACAGGTGGAAAAACTTACCGGACTTTCCCAGCTTTTGGACCAGATAGCCATGAATCTGCCTATTACTTATGAGAAGAAGCAGTTGATTTTACAGACTTTGGAGTTGGAAGGGCGATACCGGGAAATGGTCGGTATTCTGTCCAAGGAGATTGAGATTGGAAAGCTGAAGAGTAAGCTGACGGAGGTAGTCAGGGACAAGGTAGAGGAAAACCAGAAGGAATTTTTACTGAGGGAACAGTTAAAATATATCCGAAAAGAGCTGGGTGAGGAAAGTGAGCTTTCCGATGCAGAACGGTTTGAAGAAGCCCTGGAGAAGCTGAAGGCGGCAAAAGAGGTAAAGGAAAAGATTGCCAAGGAAATCAGCCGTTTTAAGAATCTGTCTCCCCATAGCTCGGAAATGAGTGTGGAGAGGGGCTACATTGAAACCCTGCTGGAGCTTCCCTGGGATAAGATGAGCAAAGACAACCTGGATTTGGACGCTGCACAAAAGAAGCTGGAGGAGGACCATTACGGCCTTGAACAGGTGAAGGAAAGAATTTTGGAGTTTTTGGCGGTAAGAGCTTTAAATAAGAAGGGGGACACCTCTATCCTCTGTCTGGTGGGGCCTCCCGGAACGGGAAAAACCTCCATTGCCAGAAGCGTGGCGGCAGCTTTGCATAAGGAATATGTACGGATTTGCCTGGGAGGCGTCCGGGATGAGGCGGAAATCCGGGGCCACAGAAGAACCTATGTGGGGGCTATGCCGGGCCGTATCGTCAATGGTTTGAAGCAGGCCAGGGTAAAAAATCCCCTGATGCTTCTGGACGAAATTGATAAGGTCAGCAACGATTATAAGGGAGATACTTTTTCTGCCCTGTTAGAGGTGCTGGACGGGGAGCAGAACAGCCATTTCAGGGACCATTATGTGGAGATTCCGGTGGATTTGTCCCAGGTGTTCTTTATTGCTACGGCTAACTCCACCTCTACCATACCAAGGCCCCTTTTAGACCGTATGGAGGTGATTGAGGTAACCAGCTATACGGCCAATGAGAAGTTTCATATTGCCAGGGAGCATCTGGTGGAAAAGCAGCTTGCCAAAAACGGGATTCCCGAGGGGCAGCTTGCCTTTAGTGACAGGGCGCTTCGGGATATTATCCAGTTTTATACCAGAGAAGCCGGAGTCCGTGGTCTGGAGAGGCAGATTGGCACCGTTTGCCGAAAAGCTGCCAGGGAAATTTTGAAGGATAAAACGAAAAAAATCCGTATTACCGGAACCAATTTAGGGAAGTATTTAGGAAAGAAGAAATATACGCTGGACAGAATCAATGAAAAGGATGAGGTAGGAATCGTCAGAGGCCTGGCCTGGACTAGTGTGGGGGGAGACACCCTTCAGATTGAGGTCAATATGATGCCGGGTAAAGGGAAAATTGAACTTACCGGACAGATGGGGGATGTGATGAAGGAATCTGCTCATGCGGCAGTAAGCTTCGTCCGCTCCGTGGGCGAGCAGTATGATATTGATGAGGAAATTTTCAAAAATCAGGATTTCCATATCCATATTCCCGAAGGAGCGGTACCCAAGGACGGTCCTTCGGCGGGAATCACCATGGCTACGGCCCTGCTTTCTGCCATAACGAAAACGCCGGTAAGAGCGGATATTGCCATGACCGGAGAAATTACTCTGAGAGGAAGGGTTCTTCCTATCGGGGGCTTGAAGGAGAAGATTCTGGCGGCGAAAACCGCCGGGGTAAAGACGGTGCTGGTTCCTTTGAAAAACGAAAAGGATGTGGAGGAGGTTCCACAGGAAATCAAAAGCGGTTTGGAGATTGTTTTTGTTGACCATATGAGTCAGGTGATGGAACAGGCATTCGTGAAAAAAGAGGCTTAAGAGAAGAAATTCTGTCTGAATGGCTGAGTAGCAGCAGAAAGAGGAATTATGGTAATTAAACAGGTTAGTCTGGAAACCGTTTGCGGAATCACCAGTACGCTGCCGGAAAACCGGCTGCCGGAGGTGGCTTTTGCGGGGAAGAGCAATGTGGGAAAATCCTCTTTAATCAATGCTCTGATGAACCGAAAATCCCTGGCAAGAACCAGCTCCCAGCCGGGAAAAACCCAGACGATTAATTTTTATAATATAAACAATCAGTTGTATTTTGTGGATTTACCTGGCTACGGCTACGCCAGGGTCAGTATCAGCGAGAAAGAAAAATGGGGGAAGATGATTGAGCGTTATCTTCACCGCTCAAAGCAGTTGAAAATAATTTTTTTGCTGATTGATATTCGCCATGAACCGGGGACTAACGATAAGCAGATGTATCAGTGGATACTGAGCCAGGGCTTCACTCCGGTGATTATTGCCACGAAGCTGGATAAAATTAACCGAAGCCAGAAGGACAAGCATATTAAGATGCTGAAAAATGGTCTTCAGGTAGTGCCCGAAACCATGATTATTCCTTTCTCTGCCCAGACGAAGCAGGGCAGGGAGGAAATATATGCTTTATTGGATTCTCTTGTTTAAGGAGGAAAACTTGACATGAGCGAAACACACCAAAAATATTTAAAGGCCTTTACCAACGTGGCCTTTGCTGGGGTGGTGGCAGCAGCCTGTATTCTGGCTCTGCCCAGACTACTCTGGCTTTTTATGCCTTTTATTATTGGCTGGTTGATTTCGTTAATGGCCAATCCATTGGTGCATTTTTTTGAGGATAAAATAAAAATCAAACGTAAGGCAGGCTCTGCCCTGGTAATTGTGTCCGTACTGGGCGGAATATGCCTGGTCATTTATGCAATTCTAGTCAAGCTGATTGAAGAGGGATATGGGCTGTTTACCAGCCTGCCGTCCATTTGGGAGGCTATGGAGAGGGATTTTAATATTATCGGGGAAAAGTGGGCTGGAGTAATTAACCGTTTTCCCGATGATGTGGTGGAACAGGTGGAAATTTTCGGTGACAATATGGGCCAGAATCTGAGCGGCTTCATCAGCGGTCTGAGTGTGCCTACGGTGGGGGCGGTAGGAAATATGGCAAAAAATATCCCCTCCATTCTGGTGGCGGTGATTATGTGTCTTTTATCCTCCTACTTTTTTGTGGCAGAGAAGGAGTATGCTGCCCAATGGCTGCAAAACCATGTGCCAAAGCATTTGCACCAAAAAGGGCAGTTGATGAGAAGAACCCTTCTGGGGGCCATCGGAGGCTATTTCAAAGCACAGTTGAAAATTGAAATCTGGATTTATCTGATTATCGTTATCGGCTTTGTTTTTATGAAGATTCAATATGGTTTTCTGATTGCTTTTGGGATAGCGTTATTGGATATTCTGCCGATTTTTGGTACGGGAGCGGTACTGATTCCCTGGGCTATCCTCAAGTTTTTAAGCGGGCATTACAGTTTTGGCATCGGTCTTTTGGTAATTTGGGGCGTGGGGCAGCTTACCCGCCAGATTATTCAGCCTAAGATTGTAGGTGACTCCATCGGTATGCCGCCTATCCCCACGCTGATTTTGTTGTATGTGGGTTATCAGCTTGCAGGGGTAGGAGGAATGATTTTGTCTGTGCCTTTGGGGATTCTTGTGCTGACTATGAATGAAGCAGGATTTTTTGACAATACGAAGAACAGCCTTCTTTTTTTGTGGCGGGGCTTCAACCGCTTTCGCCAGATGAACTTGCAGGAAGGTGGGGGCAGGTCGTTGGAAACTGATTTGTCTAAGGCAGGTGCATCGGGAGGTGGCTCGCCAGAAATCGATTCCCCGGGGACTGGTTCGCCGGAAGCAGTTTTGCCTAAGGCTGGTTCGTCAGAGAACGGTTCCGAGAATCGGAATTTGGCAGAAGGGAAGGAAGAATGAGCCGCAATTTCAAGGCCATATTACAATATGAAGGAACCCGGTATCAGGGCTGGCAGAAGCAGACCAGTACAGCCAATACCATTCAGGGAAAGCTGGAAGCTTTGCTTTCCCAAATGGTGAAGGAACCGGTGGAGGTACAGGCCAGCGGGCGTACCGATGCGGGAGTACACGCCTATGGGCAGGTAATCAGTTTTCAGTTGGATACGGATAAATCACCGGAGGAAATTTTGGAATATATGAACCGTTATCTTCCGGAGGACATCGGCGTTATTGAAGTAAAGGAAGCGGCGGCCCGTTTCCATGCCCGGCTGAATGCAACGGGAAAGGTTTATCGCTATCGGGTATTAAACAGCGCCTTACCCCATATATTTGATAGAAGGTATGTTGCAGTATATCCTGAGCGTTTGGATGAAGAGGCCGTCCGAAAGGGAATGGCCTATCTGGAAGGGAGCCATGATTTTAAGGCTTTTACTTCCAAAAAGAACAGTAAAAAATCCACGGTGCGTACCATCCATGAAATCCGTCTGATAAGAGTAGGAGAGGAATGGCAGTTCATTTTCCGGGGAGACGGATTTTTATATCATATGGTGCGGATTATGGTGGGGACGCTGCTGGAAATCGGCAGCCACAAAAGAAAACCGGAGAGTATAGCAGAAGCCTTTGAAAGCGGTCAGCGGATAAAGGCGGGCTTCCTTGCGCCGGCTCAGGGGCTGGCTTTGATGGAAGTGTTTTATCATTAATCCCAGGGGGAATTTTATGCAGGAACATAAAAAAAAGAAGCTTTTACGGTCTTTCTTTTTTCTTTATATTGTGATATTGATTAAGCTGGTTATTTTCAAATATCCCTGGGACTATTTGATGAATATTGCCAGAAACTGGGAAAAGGGAGTAATTCTGGAGGGCCTGTCTACGGCTAATTTTACCTGGGGAAAAAGTATACGAATGTACATACGGTATTTTCCCGGCTTAAATGGGGTGGAGAACCTGTTTGGAAATATTCTGGCCTTTGTTCCCTACGGCTTTGGGCTGCCTTTGTGCTGGGAAAGTCTGGGGAAGTGGTGGAAGGTATTTTTCTGGAGCCTGGTGCTTGTTCTGGGAATTGAACTTTTTCAGCTTTTCAGTGCTTTCGGCGCTTTTGATGTGGATGATATTCTTTTGAATGTGCTGGGCGCCATGATGGGATACCTGGTGTATAGAATATTTTTGGGAAGAACGGGGAAGAAGTAGTGGAGGCGTGGCTTGA
Source organism: Lachnospiraceae bacterium (assembly GCA_050873745.1). Taxonomy (GTDB): domain Bacteria; phylum Bacillota; class Clostridia; order Lachnospirales; family Lachnospiraceae; genus SFDP01. The sequence goes on from JBNMJJ010000002.1 coordinate 8,668, forward strand.
GGGCTATAGTGGGCCGACGAATGCTGGCGGTGTGAGCGGCTTGGGGGCTGATGTGTGCTGGCGATGTGAGGGGTTTGCCTGGTTGGTTCTGGCGATTTGCTGGATAGAGCTGTGCGGGCTTGGTTGCGGGCATATAGGGAAAAATTCTGTATTGGTGCCCGTAGAATTGGGTTACAGGCTTAAAAAGCACGTTTTTTTATAGAGAATGGGCAAAGAAAGAGGAATCGTATTTCTATGCCCACAATTCTGGCTATAGCGGGGCAGAGAGAATCGAAAAAATTGTGTATGCCCAAAGGCGTTCAGCATTCCTCGTTTTTTACGGTAAAAATACAGTTTCAGGGGCATGGGAGCCAACTTTTTCTCCATATGCCCTGCCTTATCTATTTACTTATCTTTCTATAGAAAATATTCCTTAACAATTTTCTCAACTGCATCCATGCTTAAAGGCTTTTCTTTGGTTTCATAGGTGGTAATTAGCTGATGAGTGGGGATAATTCCCTCTGCGGCATAAAGATTAAGTTTGGAAAAGGCCAGTTTGGAATAGGACGGGTCGTCCATTAATCCGAAATGTTCCCAGTAGAATTCACAACCTGTCTGCGGATGGCGTATGGTGAAATCGGGATAGACGACTGCCTGGCCTAATGGAAGAGAAGATTCATATCGGAAAGGCAGTTTGTTCATGTGCAAAACGCAGGCAATCATTGCCTCAGACTTGGAGCGGACAAGGTGGCCGGAAATAGTTTTATGAATAAGATGCTCGGGATAATTGGGATTCTGTTCATAAGGAGAATTCATCCAGAGGCACAGTTCTTCCGACAGGGGATGGAAATAGGGGGAAAGAAGTTCCTGGTAGGCGGGGGAATGGAATAATTTTCTGTGCTTTTGTTCCTGGTGAGCGGCACAGTGCCTGAGATAAAAGTCGATGGCTTTCTTTTCCTGGAGAATATCTTCATACAGCAGGGTTAAATATTTTCTGGCGGCTAACTGCTCGGCAAGATAGCGCTTTTTCTTGGGAAGATAAGTCTGTTTCTTACCATCGCTGTTGTACCATTTATAATGGTTGGTATTGCGGGTGCAAACAAGTTTTCCGGGAGGAAGAGAAGCAAGCTGGTTCTGTATGGCCTGTAGTTCTTCAGTTAATCTTAGTTTTTCGGTAAGCATTCGCTCGTAAATCATGTGTATAACCTCCTTAGTTTGTTAAAGTGCCATTCATTACAATTATAACAGAATGTATAGAGTAATAAAAGTGGATTTTTTCGACGACGCACAGAGGTGTACTTGGGAGGGATAGATTGCAGAAGGGCGTAAAGAAATAGTAAAGTTTAAAAGGGCATATACAAAGAAATTGCCTGTTACTGCCCTTGAAAGCGTAGAATTAGAGCTGTTGAGGTCTGATTTTAGCTTGTTTTTCCTGCAATGAGGGCATAGAGAGAAAAAGGGAACATCACTGCCCTGCAGGAAGATGACAAAGGGGATGAGGGAATAAAAAAATTTCTATATGCCCAAATTGGTGTACATTTTATATTTTTTCCAGGGAAATAGGCGTTTTCATGGGCATGACAAATGATTTATTTTTTGTATGCCCGATGGAAAGCCTAGGGGACAAGAACCAGCTAACATGGGGCAGGTCAACAATCAAGCCGCAGCTAATGTAGAAATAAGCCAATGTGGAAGCAAGCCAGTTACCAAGCCCGGCAGCCAGTACGAAGGAAGGCATGATGCAAAATTTCAGCCAGCATAATGCCAAGTTCCGGTCAGCCGAAAGTAAGTTTAGCATGAGCCATGACAATAAATAAATCTAAGAAGAAATGAAGGGAAGGAATTGAAAAGCTGTTCTACATGTGTTAAACTTTGAAGGATTAGAAAAAAGAACAGGCTTTCCAGTCTGGGTTTGGAGGAAATCATGGAAGCATACAAGCAGGAATTTATCGAATTTATTTCTATGTTCCATTGTTGAAGGTTAGAAATATCGATTTTCCTCGTATTTATGCGGTTTAGCCGATTTTCGGTATAAGAGAAAGTTATCGTAACTTATCGCCATTTGGCACAGTTTGATAGAAAAATGGAACAGAAAATGGCACAGTAAACCATTAAGAAAAGCATAGTATAATTTAATATTGGGACACCTACATAAGTCCATAATCAGTTATAGCAATATGATTGATTGTGGGCTTATTTTTGTGCCTGAATTTATTAAGTGAAATTTACGCAGGTATAATAAAACGTTTGTATTAGCCACACAGAGCGTTAGGGTTCTAATTATCTGCGCTTTGAAAACGTTTTTATTGGCAAAATATTATAAAAATAGTAGGAGGAGAGATGTTAGAAGCATTGACGGTAAATGATATGTCAAACCGCATATTAGAAAGAGAAGAATTTTCCAATGATATGATTAAAAAGAACTACAAGAGGGAGATGATTAGGTTGGTGTTGAATGCTTATATGGAAGAAATGAAATTGGCATTTATTGATGGGGAAAGGGTTTGTTTGCCTGGTATCGGTACACTTATTCCCGAACTACTAATTCCAGAAGGATTCTATTATAATTTACCAGCGTGTAATAAAAAGGATATTGCCCCACCATATACAAATCTTAGATTTTCACGCAATCATAATCTTAAAAACGATATGAATAGGAAATTACGAGAAAATATTGAAAATAAAACTATGGGATTGGAATATTTACCATTCACAGATGAACAAGTAGACGCATTAAAAGAATGTGGGTATATCAAATAAGGGGTAAGAAAAAGTGTAAAATTATGGGTTAGTTACATAATGCTGCAATATTATATGTAGTTGAATCCGCAGAAAGGAAATAGTGAATATGGCAAAACACATTAGTAATATGGACGAATTAGCAAAGGCATTACAGCCTACAATGGTGGGTTTGGTAAATCAGATGGCAAATGAAGTATACAAAACTTTGAATGGTTTTTTAAATGATTACTACACAGGATGGACACCTTCGAGTTATCGTAGAACAAAAGATTTTCTTTATTCAGCAGTAAAAACAGAAGCAAAGATGGTAGGGAGTAAATGCGTAGCATCTGTATACATAGATTATGATTCAATGAATGATTATGTAAATGCTACGGGGTATCAGGTGGCTACCTGGGCGAATACAGGCTATCATGGGGGATTATCAGTCAACCATAAACCCCATGTATGGGATGATACGATAGATAATACCATTAATAACGGTAGTTTGTTAAAATCAGCAGTCGAGTATTTAAAGAGCAAAGGATTTTCAGTAAGAGTATAAAAGAAGGAGAATTACATATGGCAATAACTAAAACTGAATTTATAAACAGGATGGCAAAAAAGAGCGGCATTACAAATGTAGAAGCGAACAAGAGAACAGATACATTCATAGAAACGCTTATAGGCTGCCTGGAAGAAGATGGGGCAGTAAAATTTGTCGGATTTGGTAAATTTGAACTAAAGACTGTAAAAGCAAGAATGGGCAGGAATCCCCAGAATGGCAAGGAGTGTATGATACCAGAGCATAAAAAGGTAAAGTTTTATGCGAGCGAAGGTCTGTCTCAAAGAATGAAAGAATCGGAGGATAAGGATTAATGAATAAAGTGTCACATTGCAGCGAATGCGAATATCTGAAAATATATAATTGTGTATACAAGAATTATTACTGTGACAATGAGGACAGGACAGATGATATGGGTAAACTTGGTGTAGACTATCTACCAAAGACAAGCCCTGAATGGTGTCCATTGAGAGAAAAGGAGTAATGACAGATGCAATTTAAGGAATTAGAGTGGAAAGATATTATATCAGATGGTGTATTTGTATGCAGCACTTGTGGAATAAATTTATGCGGATGGATTAAGATTGAATTCCGTATCAATCATGAACTGAAAGAAAATAAATATTATCTGTATTCTTTTGGTAAAGGCGGTATGAGGAGATTGGGGTCTGAGAAGTATGATTCTGTGGAATCGGCTAAGAATGCCGCATACAGGACATATAATAATGAGATGCAGAGAATAAAGAAAGCTGTTGATTTTCTGGTAATTGATTAAAGGTGGTAATGTGATGAATTTAACATGAAATCGTGTTGAGTGAAATCTGAATGGAATTTTCTCTTTAGTAAAAATTATACATATTGAAATTCAAGAAATATCTTTAATTCAATAAGTGCGATTCTGTACATATTTTCAATATAAAGAAAACTGAATATTTGAAATGAAAATATTATGATGCTTCGGAAAAGTTTACCGATGCTATTTGAATATTAAGGACTGAATGAAATGTTCAGTCTTATTTACAATTCAAAAAGTCAACATTTCTAATTAGCGGTTAAAATAAAAAGAGAATATACAAATGGATGATGTGTAATGGGAATTGTGGTCACATTAGAAAACCGTTGTTCAAATGGAGAAATGTAATTATGTGAATTCCTGCTATGGGATGTCACAATGTAGAAAAAAAGAAATTTAAAAAGAGAAGTATTATTTTGATGATTTAGTGGAGATTGCTCAATTATTAAACGGAAGGAATAATTATATGAGAAAAAGATATTACAACTATGATTTAGAAGAATGAATAATACAAAGTAGAAAAGTAAATAGAGAAGATTTATCAAACCGTAAGTCAGATGTGGAACCTCGTTAGAGGTGCAAATTGGATCTCTTGTAGTAAAAAGGATTTCCTTTAGTAGTACCGAAATGTACAGTTATGCAGAGCCGGATTTATTGAAACTTATTGTTGATATGCGACAGGAAGGTTATAGCAATCGTGAGATAGCAAGAAAAGCGGTTGCTGTTATTGAAGATTATCGGGATTGGGGAATTAGGGAAGTTACGCAAATTATAGTAGCACTCACAAAGACGCACAACAGTGCATTACAAAGGCTTTACAGAGATACAGCGGAATATGGAAATATTGACAGCTATCAGAAATGGGAAGATGCAAGGGAAAATTGGTAATCACATAAGGGGAGTTGTCGGCATGGCAATTCCCCAACATGAACGGAGGCAGTAGATGGAAATTAAAAAGCGAATTAGGCCGCTTACACTAACAGAAAAGCAGTATGCAACGGAAAACTATCATCTAATCACTAAGTTTTTGAAACGCTCAAAATTGGACGCAGAGGAATTTTTTGACATTGTAGTTTTTGAATATCTGCTATCGGTGGAAAATTATCTAAACAATGCCGAGTTGCGGAACAGATGCAACTTTGAATCAGTTTCCTATATGCATATGAGGAGGGCAGTGTATAGGCATTTTAGGGAACAAAGAGCATTAAAAAGAAGTTGTGAAGCTGGTGTGGATGTGAGTTTTGAGGAAGTAGATGCTTGTATATCGGATTCAATCGGCAATATGGAAAATTTACTTGAATACAGGGAAACCATAAAGCAGATTAAGAAAATTTTAACCGCAGAGCAGCAGAGGATTTTCTTTGCTAAGTTGGAAGGTTACTCACTCAAAGAGATAGCGGAAAACAACGGAATCAATCCTAAAAGGGTATATTGGCAGTTTAGAAAAATCAAAAATATTGTAGCTGATGTTATTGGAATTTCAAGGCTATAAGGATAACAGAAAGGACGAAAGATATTATGTTTGACTTTAGAATTATAGAGACAGTAGACGAAAATCAGATTATAGATAGGAATTTAAAAACACCATACAGCACACTTACACCTCTTCAGATGGTTGAGTATATGGAAATGGATAACAGTTTGCATATATGGATAGGTTAGAACGGAAAGCAAGGGCTGAAGCAGAACACAAACGGAAACTTGTGCGGAATACAATATATAAAATAGCTTGTTTATGTAGATTAGTTTAATCAAGAAAGGTGGAAACGAATATGTATAAATCAAAATTTTTCAATATAGGAAAAGTCGTTGTTACACATGAAATTAATGAAGCTATGAAGAAAATAGCCGATTTGCAGCAGAAGTCAATGTATCCTTACAGCGGTATACGGTAAAGGATTGGGGACATCTGGATGAAGAGGATAAGCAGACTAATGAAGATGCTTTACAATATCCTGATAATCTGTACTTATTAGCAACCTATGAGACTTGCAAAGGGAAAATATGGATTATTACAAACAGAATTTCGGAAATTGCCGGAGATAATGCTACAACGGTATGTTTTCCTAGTGAAAGATAAATGGAAATTGTTGCGTGGACTGTCTGGATTAAGGCGGTCCATAGGTTTAGGAAGGTGGATATTATGGCGATTGTTATTACAAATGGAAATCATTATGTTACATATACAGACAGTGGAGCAACGAAGAGAACCACGGATATAAATAATGCTTATCAGTTCTCTACTGTTGATGAAGCTATAAAGGGCATGAAGAAAGCGGAGGAAAAGACTAAAAACTATTTTGTGTTTGATACTCTTACACAGCGGATTCTATTGGAAGTGGATGACTGCGGATGAAATCAAAGAAATGCGTGAAAACAAGGTATCATTGTCAATGGTAAAGCGGAATCATAAAGGAAAGATTATCAGAAAATCATATTCAGAGGATACAAGAAAATTAATATATCTTCATGCTGGTGGACGGTGTGAGTTGTGCGGAAGGAAAATCTTACTTGAAGATATGACAATAGATTATATTACACCGTTAGCAATGGGCGGTAAGGATGATGTGGAAAATTTATCTTGTACCTGTTACCCATGCAATTTATTCAAAGGAAACATCTTACCGTCTGACTTCATGGAAAGAATAACGGATATATTCTTATACCAGATGGAAAGACAGCATAAGGGTAGGTTTGGATGGAAAATTGTACATAATATGTTGAATAAGATGATTTGATATAATCGGCACTGGTGGAAAATTTTCTGCTGGTGCTGATTGAAAAAAGACGGAAGGAGTGTTATAATATACACAGAAATAAATGTATATTATATGTGAATGGAGACTATGATGGTTAATTATAATAAATTGATGGAAAAACTTAAAGAAAAGGGTATTACTACCTATACTATAAGACAAAAAGCATTGATACCACAAGGCACACTTGCAAAGTTAAAAATGTGTAGCGGTGATTCAATGGAAGAGATTGAAAAGAAACTGCAAGAATACAAAGATAGCCACGATGGAAAAGATTTCATGTGTGATGTATCAACAAAGACCATTGAGGACATATGCCAGTTGTTACAATGCCAGCCACAAGATTTAATTGAATGGAAAGTTGACTTAAAGCCAGAATTAGCATATGAAAACAGATTTAAGGAATAGGAGGTATGGTTATGACAGCTTTAAGACAGAGTGCAATAATGGAATTGGAAAAGTTGCCGGAAGATAAATTGAGTTTCATAATTCAGATAATGCAAGGTGTAAATGGCTTGTATACCGATACTAATTCAGAAAGGAAAGAAGCATTTGCAAGATTGGAACAGTTACGCAGAAAGGGAACTGTTACAGATGATGACGCAGAGTTAGCTTCGTATAAGGAAGAAAAGTATGGTAAATAAGATTCTGATTGATACTAATGTATTATTGGATTATCTTCTTGAACGTGAGCCATTTTTTGAGGATGCAAAGGAAGTTATTTTGTCCTGTACAGATGGAAAAATAAAAGGATGTATAGCAGCACATTCAATTTCTAATATGTTCTTTATATTAAGGAAGGACTACAACGTAAAGGAGCGCAGAGAAGTATTATTGAATTTGTGCAAAATCTTTGATGTAGAAGGAATAGACAAAGCAAAACTAATATTAGCACTTACCAATGAGGATTTTTCAGATTTTGAGGATTGCTTACAGACGGAATGTGCAAAGGTATACGGAGCAGATTACATTGTTACGAGAGATGTTTCTGATTACTCCACATCGGAAATAAAGGCAATTGAGCCGAAGGATTATTTAGAACTGTAAAGCGTGAGAAGCACCAGCGGAAGAAATAAGATTTCTTCTGAAGGTGCTTTTTCGAGACCGTTTCAAGTTTTGTGTAAACTCAAAAATCTGATATAAGATATGTGAATAGTTACGGAAGGGCAGAGCCGATTTTTTTGGTTCTGCCCTTACCTGCATTATACAGGGATTTTTTCGCATGTCAACAAAACCTGCATACTTTCAGGCTGCTTTACAGATTCCTGCCTGCAAGACGTTCCTCAAAATAGATTTCCAACTGGGAGTGAATCTGTCCCCAGTCCTGCCTGTGTCCGGTCCATTTTTTGGTCATGTCCATCATAGCCAGATACAGCATTTTTAAGAGGCTGTCATCTGTTGGAAATACAGTCTTGGATTTCGTCACTTTCCGGAGCTGCCGGTGAAATCCTTCAATGGCATTGGTTGTATAGATAAGCCTTCTGACGGCTTCCAGATATTTGAAATAAGTGGACAGGGTTGCCCAGTTATCGTGCCAGGACTTATCTATTTTAGGATATTTATTATTCCATTTGTCTTTAAACCGCTCCAGTTCATTTAAGGCAGTGTCCTCTGTTGGTGCTGCATATACCCGTTTTAAATCCCCCATCAGGCTTTTGATATCTTTGTAGGAAACAAACTTCGTGGAATTGCGGATTTGGTGGATAATGCACTGCTGTATTTCTGTTTTGGGATAGACAGCTTCAATTGCCTGTGGGAATCCGGAAAACCCATCCACACAGGCAATCAGAATGTCTTCCACACCACGGTTTTTTAGTCCGTTCATGATGGAAAGCCAGAATTTTGCACTTTCATTTTCCCCCACATACATTCCAAGCACATCTTTTCTTCCGTTCATGTCGATACCGAGGGCTATATAGACAGCCCTCTTTACAATGCGTCCTTCACTGCGGACATGGTAGTGGATAGCATCCATAAATACCACAGCATAAACTTCTTCCAGAGGACGTTCTTGCCATTCCTTAACCATTGGGAGAATTTTATCCGTAATCCGGCTTATGGTACTGTCAGAAATATCCATATCATACAGTTCCTTCATGTGGGATTCAATATCTTCGGTAGTCATGCCTTTGGCATACATGGAAAGAATCTTTTCTTCCATATCCTGTGTCACGGTATTCTGGTACTTTTTGACAAGCTGGGGTTCGTATTCACCATTCCGGTCACGAGGAATTGCAATATCCATGTCTCCGTAACTGGTATGCATGGTTTTACTGGAATGTCCGTTCCTGCTGTTGTCCGTATCCTTATTCCGGTAATCATACTTGGAATAGCCGAGTTCCTCATCCAGTTCTTCATCCAATGCACCTTCCAGAAGTACCGACATCATGTCACGCATAACCGAGTTTACATCGGAACCGTTTTTGATGCTGATATCCTTATTTTTGAGATAATCACGCATCATTTCTCTCATTGCTGCTTTTTGTGGGCTGTCATTTTTTCTTGCCATAATTAAAACCTCCAAACTGAGTAATTTTATCTTACATCAGTTTAGAGGTTTACACAAACTTTGGGATAGTCCCGAAAATATCTACGAGCGCATATTAACCCATTTAAAAGAAAAGATTTTTGGCATGAATGTGTCTCTTCTTTGTTACTCTTAACTATATTTGTTTAAGTTTTATACAAATACACACCTGTTTTTACTTCAATTACATCAGTTATTCTAGCTTGCTGATTTTCTGTTGCCAAAATGTTGCCACAAACTACTCTTTATAACAAAACACGCTTATTCATTCAATTCGTTCATAATACCCTTTTCAAAATCAGTCAACTTTATTATTTCGACATCATCTTTACCTATAAAGCTTTCTATTAAGTTTAATTGCTCAAATTTATTTCTTACAATAAGAGCATCTTGTTCGTTAACATAATACCCACTCTGAAAACTACTTATAGCATCTTTAAACTACGAAACCTTTTTTATACCAGTAATTCTTAATGAAACAAACTTAAACAAATTATCCAATGTAGTCTTAACCGTCTTTTTATCTATTACTGTGTTGGAAGTAAAAATAAAAACCTTTTCGGTAAAATGTAATATTATTTCCTTTCCATAAAATGCTTCTTCAAAATCAACATCCTTTTTAATTATTCCAACAGAAGATATTTGCCTCCGTAAGTCCTCATTTTCTGCCTGCAGAAACTCAATTTGTTTCAGCATTCTTTCTTTCTCTTCATCATTTCCTCTATGCCAACCTGGTCGTTTTATTTCATTCTTCGCTTGCATAATTGCAATTGCTACTTTTCCCATTAAGTCAGATTGATCTTTCCAAACACTGGCTAATCTATTTCTCATTGCTCTACTCTTAAATTCAGCCAATTTTCCCTTTTTGATATCATCCTTTTCTATTTTATCATCATCAACTTCTACAGAATCATCTAACACAAATACTAAAACAGGTATACCTTTATCTATAGCATAATTATATTCCATTTCCGTATAACTAATTCCAGTTGCTTCATTAACGGAGCCATAACGTTTTCCTAAAATTAAAATATAATAATCACATAAATCAATGACTTTTTTTATTACACTAAATTGTTCGTCATCTGTTGCTACAAAATTCTCCATGCCGGCCGGAATACAATCTGCCATAAGTAAAATATCCAATACACGCCTTCTTTCTACTTTTTTTATTTCTGGTACATATATGTGGCCTTTATATTTTTATTATACGGTATACTTTTGTGAACTTCAAGTATTTATTTTAAATTTATATACACAAATATGTCCTAATGTGATAGAATTGAACTAAGCACTACCGAAAATCACCAAAATCGGAGGTATCGGCATGACTACCGGAGAAAAGATTAAACACTTTAGGAATTTGCGTGGCATATCACAGGAAACGCTCGGTCAGCTTTCCGGCATCAATTCCGCCACAATCAAAAAGTATGAGTATGGCATCCGCAACCCCAAACCCGACCAACTAATGAAGATTGCAAATGCTTTGGGTATCAGTATCAATGTTTTCATGGATTTTGATATAGAAACGGTATCAGATGTATTGTCCTTGATATTAAAAATGGACGAACAGTTAGATATGGACTTTGAAGCAGAAAAAGATGAGGACGGAAGTTTTATTCCCTCTACAATCAAAATATCCTTTAAGAATTCACTGCTCAATCATAAGTTAGGTGTTTACATGAAAGCAAGAGAATTGCAGGAAAACCTTATAAATGATACGAAACGCTTCTCATCAGAGGAAGAACACCAACGTGCCATTGAAGCACTCTCAAAGGATTTAGACGCTGTTAAGCAAAGTATTCTTGATGACAGCAAGATTGTCAAAAAGAGCGTTAGAGGTATATCGGTTAAAATATATCCAGAAAATGAATGACAAAAATTTCCCAGAAAAATATTGACTCCCACGCAACGTGATACTGTATTCTTTTCTCAAAGGAGCAGAATAGATATTAGCCGGCAATCTCTGTCTTGCTTCTTGACCAATTTAAGGAGCTGATAAAAATGCGAACCATAAGCCAAGTTGCAGAATTAACAGGCATAAGCACCCGCACATTACAATACTATGACGAGATTGGGCTGTTAAAGCCAAGCGAGTTAACACAATCCGGCTATCGTCTATATAATGATGAAGCCTTGCAAAAGCTACAACAAATCCTGTTTTTTAAGGAATTGGGCTTTAAGCTGAAAGAAATTAAAGAAATTTTGCAAAAACCGGACTTTGATAGAATTAGGGCTTTCAAAAGGCAAAAAGAGTTGCTTCTGCTGAAGCGCAATCGGACAGACAGACTTATACAGCTTCTTTGCCGCTTAGAGAAAGGAGAACAATGTATGAGTTTTAAAGAATTTGACCTGTCTGATTACATCAAAGCATTAGAGGACTTTAAAAACAACAGCACTGATGATGTTATCAAACACTGGGGAAACGTTGAGAATTTTGATCTGTTTATCCAAAAAATCAAAGATGATGAAGCCGAAGTAGCCAAACTTGCTATTAAACAATTTGGAAGTATTGAAAAGTATACGGAAGCCATGAAGTATAATCTGGAACACTTTTCCGAAATTATGGAAACACAATTACCGGAAGAAGCAAAAGAAATCGGAAAACAATCTGATATGCTGTATGGCAAACTAACCGCCGATTTGTCAGAAGATGTTTCTTCCCATAAAATACAATCCATTGTACACGAACTATTGCAGTTTATACAGAAAAACAGCACCAGCGTATCCCTCAATAAGCCCTATGCAAATGTGCTTATCGACACCTATTCAAACGATTATATAAAAAGCATAACTGATAGCAAGTATGGAAAAGGGGCTTCTGATTACATTGTAAGAGCTTTCTGTTATTACTCCGAGAATAACGCTCCCGAAAACAATTAGAGCCATTTTAGAGTTATCCGCAAATTTTGTGCTTAAACCTCTTGAAACATTTCAAATACAATGGTATTATAACAATACAAAAGGAAAGTACCCACTCCAAAGTGGATGCTCCGAGTTTAGGCTAAGAAATGTCCTTACGGACACCGCCTATCCTGTTGGCAGACAGGATAGGCATTTTTATTTTCGCTTGTTGTTTCTCTTATCGAGAAAGGCAAGCAACGCAACAATTAAGCTACCAAAGAACATCAGCAATGCTAATATTTCAATGAAAATCGATATGATTTCAAAAGCTGTCATCAGCGCCACCTCCCTTCCTATGTATTCCGGCACGCCGGTTTTCATAAACTCGGGAGGCTACCACCCTGTCATGGGTACTTTCCGTAGATGTATTGTAACACGAAGATATATGAATGGCAATTAGTTTTTCGGATTTCATGCAGGTATCATGATACCCCCCTAAACTCAGTATTCACCAAATAATTAGAGCCAACAGGCATAAAGCAATCCCGGAAACACCCTTTTTATCAGCATTTCCGGGATTTTATCCGTTACTCGAACTCTATTACACATATCATATCTTGTGTCTGACCAGTTTTAAAATCACTAGATTTAGTATCTTAAAATTATATAATTTTAACTATCTCAGAGTCCTCAAGGCGCTTTGTAACCCTTTTGTAACCCTGTTGTTATTATAGAATAGTCTGGTGGTTTTCGCAAGAGGAAAAGTGATTATGTTTCGAACAAATTTTCTATCCAATACTATATAGAATTATCGATGCACAATGCTTTCAATCACCATCCCAAATACAATCCGGGCGCACTTTTGCAAGTGCGATCAACTGGTACAATGGTTTTAATGCATTCGCAACTGTAGGTAACCAGTAGTTTAATTTTTCATGCTACTTTCTTTAATGAGTTCGATAAATACCATTCCCTATCCAATATCAAAATGGTAGTAAACATTCAATAGGTCTTGTAGAAAGTGACCATCTATTGCAGAAAATGGATAAAAATACAATTTATCTTCTTCCGAAGGCTTGAGCTTCATTGACAGGAATCGTATACTAGAGCGAATTATCTAAAAATAATGTACGATATATTTCTTGTAAATATATAAAAACAAAGGAGATTACACCATGACCAATTTACCGATTCACATTAAAAACTATTTAGAATATTGCAACACCCAAAAACGCTTAGATGTAAAAACATTAAAAGCATACCGTATTGACCTACGGCAATTTTCTGAACAGATTTCCATAGCTGAAACCACAGAACTTACTTCCACTTTCTTAGAAACATATGTGGCAAAACTCCATCAACAATATGCCCCAAAAACTGTAAAACGTAAGATTGCATCTTTAAAAGCCTTCTTTCACTATCTTGAATATAAGGAAATCATTAACCAGAATCCATTTAGCAAATTACAGATGAGATTTCGGGAACCAATTGCATTACCCAAAACAATCCTTCTACATACTATCGAAACATTGCTAAATACAGTTTACGAACAATACCGCAATGCTCCTAGCAGCTACCAAAAAAAGAACTCCCTGCGAGATATAGCTGTTATAGAGCTGCTTTTTGCAACAGGAATTAGAATCTCTGAACTCTGCACAATACAGTATCAAAATATAGACTTGCAAAATAATGTTATTGTAATTAAAGGAAAAGGCGCCAAAGAGCGTCTTATTCATATATGTGATGAACATGTTATTACTGCACTGGAAAAATATCGTTCAGAATACGATAGTGAAATTCACTCATGCGGCTATTTCTTTGTAAATAGTATCGGGAATCGCTTATCTGATCAGTCTGTAAGAGAAATGATTAATAAATATTGCCAAATTGCAGATATCCAACAGCATATTACTCCGCATATGTTCCGACATTCTTTTGCCACACTGCTTTTAGAAGAAAATGTTGATATCCGTTATATTCAAACCATGCTAGGACACAGTTCAATAAACGTAACAGAAATATATACACATGTTACTATGTCAAAACAAAAAGATATTCTTGAATCAAAACATCCCCGCAAAAGCATGAACATATCAAACCAATTATAGTAGTTCCAACAGTCTTGAAGAATACCTACTTCAAGACTGTTTTGTTGGTTGGACTACACCATAAAATCCGGTATCTATTTTATTGCACCATTCTTTGCCATATATTGTGTCTAAATACCTTTCCCCTCTATCCGGAAAAATCCCAACTATTGTTCTCGTATCAAAATCAGTTGAATAACCTGTATAATTTTGAATGGCATAGGCTACCGCCCCACTTGAGGCACCTACAACAATCCCCTTTGATAAGAGCTTATTGCACTCTGATATGGCATCCGCTTCCTCAATAATCATATAATCATCATATTTAGCATGTACTAAATTATGCGGAATTAACCCAGTTCCGATACCTGAAATATGCTTCTTCCGGTTGCTTGGTTCAAAAATTTGTGAACCCACAATATCAACCGCAACAATTTTACAATCGGGAAATTGTTCTTTTATTTTTTGAGATGTACCTGCCAAAGTTCCACAGGTACTAACTGCAACAAATAAATAATCTATTTTTCCCATTTCATTACACAGTTTTTCCCCTAAAGAAAAATATGCCTTCCAAACATATTCATTTTCATATTGGTTTGTCCAATATACATTTGTATGATTTATAACATATTCTTTTACAGTCTGTATTCTATCCTGCACATAGTTTCCATTTTTGTCTGCTTTACGAGCAACAACAATCTTAGCTCCCAATAATTCGATGATTTTCCTATTTGACTCTGTTATGTTGGGATCAACCACGCATATAAAAGAGTTCCCTTTTATTTTACACATTCCTGCCAAAGCAATTCCAAAATTGCCCGACGATGATTCTATAATGACTGTATCATTTTTTATTATCCCATCGTTGTATGCATTTTCTATTAAGTACCTTGCTGCCCTGTCTTTAACACTGCCAAACAGATTATTACCTTCTATTTTTGCATAATACTCTATTTTATTGTTTACCTTTAAAAGCGGCGTATTGCCAATCATATCCGTAATATTTTGTATTCTCATAAAATCCTCCGAGGATAATAAGAAATTATCCGTTGGAAACAGGTGAAAATTATGGATAAAACATGGAAACTATTTGAGAGTGTAGCCTATGAGTATGTTTCACAGTTGTATAAAAAAACTATAAAAAGTGAACATACTGTAGATTCGCATGATTCAGGATATGATGGCATATGGATCATTCCCTCTGACAATAAAGCATTATATAAGAAAATAATGATGGAAGCCAAATACAGAGAATCGCAGTCTTCATTACCATTAAATGATTGCGCAAAGGCTATTATTATTGCTTTTAATTCTTCTGCTAATAAATTGTATATTGCTACTAATATAGAATTAGCACCACAAACCAAAGAACAAATTAAAAATTTTAATAATAGAACAGCATTAGCAATAGTAAGCGTAGACAATATAAAACTTAAAAATTATATTCATAATAATAAAACATATTTGGTAAAAGCCTGTAAGACAAAAGAATCTCGCTTATCTGATTTAGAAAGTAAAATTGTTTCCCTGCCCACAAAAGAAAATAATCAAATAAACAAATCTTTGACAAAAGACACTTGTTTACTTGATACTCAAAGGCAGGAACTCATATCAAATATAGTGAATGAGGTCTGTATTTCAAACAAGAAAATTATTCTTTCCGGTGCTGAGGGAATCGGGAAAAGTGTACTCATTGATAAAATATGTGATGAATTACAGAAAAAGAAGTTTGACACACAAAAAATTGATTTGAGTTTGTGCACTAGTTCCAGAATATTGTATTTAAAAGTCTTAGAAGCAGTGTGGGGTGTTTCATTAGATGCCATATTGAAAGATACAGATTTAAGCACATATATAGATAGATTAATAGCAATAAAGGAGAAGTGTATTGATCCTGATATCTCAAATGCTGTTAAGCATATTATGGTAATGAATATTTATGAGTATGAAGGAGCAAATGATATTTATCGGTATTATTTACTCAAGTATTTAAACGCTATGCTACAAGATAAAAGTGGATATTTTCATTTGGCAGTTTTTTTTGAAAATGTGGATTCGCTTTCTATAGAATGTGTAGACTTTTTCCTAGAACTTATTGAGCAAATGAAAAATAATGGAATAAGGATTCTTCTTGAACTCAGAAAGCCGTTTATGCTGACGGATGATATTAAGAGTTCTAATGATTACTATAAAATAATCAAGAAAAACGCTCTTGTACATTCCGTGGAGCCATTATCTGAAGACTTAATTTATAAATTTATTAGAAAATATATTAAATTGGATAAAGATTCCTGTAAACAATTCAGTGATATGCTGGAAGACAACCCGCTTAAAATTAAAAACGCATTAGAGTATCTTAAACAGACTTCAGTAAATGTAAATGTTAGGGAACTGAAGAAGATGTCAAATGAGGAACGCGAAATTTTTTGGAATGATCGAGGTATTGATGCCAATAGAGAAGCAGTTTCTCTGATTTCAAAATACAGAACAAATTCTTTAATCTCAGAATTGCTAGAAATGGCATTGCTTTTGAACGGCGAAATTCCCTATTTACTGTTAAGCGATTATTGGGGAACGCAGACAGATGAAATATATGAGTTTGCCATTGATAGTAGATTGTTTAAGCTTAAAGATAATAATCTTCAGTGCGCCCATTTGCGGTTTTTATCAGCAATAAAGACAACTTTGCAACCATTAGAACGAATGAAAGCAGCACAAAAATTATTGCCCATTATACAAGAGAAAAGTGATGCCAAGTATCCATTTATCCAGTTAGAATTACTATATATATTAGAACAAGATAATAATATTGGTGATTATACAATGTATGTTATGTCGCTGTATGAAGACTCGCAACAATACAAACAATCAATAGCAGTTGGCAAAAAATATATTGAAAGAGTAGATAATAAAAGGATACTTTCAACTAGCGAAAAAAGTATGAGGGTACATGTTTTAATAAAAATGTTACATTGTATATATGAACTTCATGCAGATAATGAAAAGGAGTATGAATATTTCTATCAAATAGCAAAAGAATCAATTATACTACACGTTCCTGATTATACATCCTGCAAGGAATGGTATGAATATTCTTTATTCACATGGCATAAAAAATTTATAGCCGGATTGTTTGATGACGCATATCGGATTAGTAAAGAACTATATGATAATTTGCCAAATATATTTTGTATTTTTGATTTGAACGATGATATCGCAGGGCGTATATATTCTGCACATGGATTATCTTTAAAAATGCTTGAAGGAGGGGATGCCGCCACAAATCTTTTTAAAGAAGGAATTGAAAAATATCCTGAGTCATATAACGCTCGCGCCGCCTATTTATCGCAAGAAGGAAATCGCCTGCTTAAGGAAAAACCATTAGAGGCAGTAAAAAAATATAGTGAACTTTTAGATACTGTAAAAGGGAAAGCCTATCCATTTTTGGAAATTATACATACAAGAATTGATATTGCTATGTCTAATTTCTTGGCACAAGAATATGACATTGCAAAAATATGGGCTGAGGAAGGATTAAGTATTGCCTCTACACTAGGTATTCATATTCAAAAGGGAAGGGCATTAAATATATTAGGTTGCTGTAAAGTGGCTAATGGCAAATATATAGAAGGGTTGAATCTTCTTAAAGAAAGTGATTTTTATTTGGAGCTTTCAGGAGCCGCTATTTATAGATGGAGAGTCCTGCTGAACCAAGCAAGTGTATTATTCGACAAAGGCGATAAAAAGGAAGCAAAAGTCCTGATTCTACAGGTAGTAAATATATTGTTGTCTGATTTTACCAAGAAAATAAAATCAGACAACATATCAGTGCCCTATCAAAGTTTATTATTGATATTAATGTATTTACATGAGCTAGAAGAGGACGTAGAAAGCATTTTAATCCAGCTTGAAGGTATTTCGATACGGAATGATTTTAACCAGCTTTGTCAGACAATAAATTGGAAAAATTGCTTTCAGAATAAGGTAAAATACTGTAACGGCGTAGTATTAGTGACTGGCTGATTATTGGAATATCTGCAGCAGGATGTCACTTCTCTTTTTTAATGATGCGGAAATAGGGTTTAAACGTGCTGCTTCTGATACCAATTCTTTGCAAATACCTAAAAGGAGCCATCCTCCAAGTATTGAGTTCGAAATATGCAAAATAGGAACTGCTTTAAGTATATTTTCCCATAAATTTATTGTTTCTTTTGAAACATAGTTTTTTGCTACAAAAGTAAGAAGAAAGTCAGCATAATCAATTCCAGGCCAGCCTGGATGAAGTTTTTCGTTATCCAGTAAAATAGTCTGCGGATTAAAAATAAGATTTTTGTAATCGAATCCGCCGTGATTTAATACTGGTTGCAGATTAGATTCTTCCAACGAAAGCGTGCTTGCTACATGAAATACTTTTGGATATATTGACATAATAAGCTTCTGTTGTACTGTGGATAAAAGGTTGTAATAATGGTTCCAACGCAATAATTCTACCCGGAGGGAATAATCATTATAATAATATTGCCATGGATAATTAGAGGATACTATTTTTTTGTACAAATTATCAATTTTTTGATAATTTGTTTTTTGTTGTATTAGTTTATTTAGATTTTGCATGCATTTTGGGTCAGAAAGAGGATTACTCTCATAAAAATTATTTATCGCATGTAGTGCATGGGTTAATTGCTGTTCCAAAGGAAGTTCTATGTTCTCATATTTCTCCCTAATGAGTGCATGTCTTGGTCCATGCTTTCCTAACAACGCTGGAATTCCGTGAAATGCAGTTGCTCCAAGTTCGGCACGGTAACGCTTTATGGAACTAATAACTGTTGGTTGTTCTTTTTCTTCTGACCAGAGGGAAGAGTAATTCATTCGGTCATAGGGCATTTTTATAAAGTAATTTCTATTAGAGCATTCTACAGTCCAGCTTGCAGAAGAACTATTTGAGCAATTAACAATGGAAATAACATCTGTAATTCTGTTATCATGCATAATCTGTAAAATATCAGATTTGTCAACCAAATACATATTAAATGGATAAGTTAATGGTATTCTGAAATTAGGATTTAATTCAGGCTTTTTATGAGAGTCTTCCTTAAATTCATTGCCTTCAATTGCAGCTGTATAGGAGGCTAAATGTTTATTTCTAAAGTTCCAGTTTTTTAAAGTGTCTAGCCCAGTCTGTCGGGCTTGCTGCCCCATACAGTTTGACAGGTAAGGTTGTTTTATAAAGTGTTCCATTC
>JBNMJJ010000003.1:0-23935 GCA_050873745.1 Lachnospiraceae bacterium
AAAGCCCGCAAAGCACACGGCCCGCTCCTACCTTTTTGCGGATTTCCCTGATGGAGCTTTCTACGAAGGAATCCATTCTCCAGTCCCCCGAACAGCCGCAGATATTCCGAACAAAATTGTACAGCATCTGGGTTCCTTTCTGGGTATGAAGCACCTCAGGATGGAACTGGATGGCATACAGCCTGCGTGAATCATTTCCTGCCGCCGCTATAGGGCAATCTGCCGTATGGGCAATAATAGAAAAATCCGGGGCAGCCTGAGAAATATAATCAAAATGGCTCATCCAGCAGACGGTTTCCTTTTCCACACCCTCAAACAGAGGAGAGGTTGTATCCGTATACACCAAAGTTTTACCATATTCACGGACAGGAGCCTTTTCCACCTTTCCTCCCAGTACCAGCATCATTAACTGCGCTCCGTAGCAAAGGCCCAAAACAGGAATACCCAGTTCAAATAATTCCCTGCTGTAGGTGGGTGCGCCTTCCTCATAACAGCTATTAGGACCGCCGGTAAGGATGATGCCCTTAGGATTCATCGCCTTAATCTTGTCCAAATCCGTCTTATAGGAATAAATCTCACAATAAACATTACACTCCCTGACCCGGCGTGCCACTAACTGATTATACTGTCCGCCGAAATCCAGAACGATTACCAATTCTTTATCCATCTCTTCTCCATCTTCCATTTCATCTTAGTCTCAGGTCATAAACTGCCAGATATACTCTTTCATACCAGGACAACAGCACTCCCCCCAGGCATACTCTATCCCACTGGGACAAAACCCTCCGCCCATGACACCTTCCGCCTTTACCTACAGGCACAAAAATCATACCCTTTCCGTCTCTGGCATCACTCTATTATAGTATACTTGACAGTATCAAAAATCAACCATCAATTTAGCGATTTATGGCAATATCTGTACTGCCGCTTCTTTAAACAGCCGCAGGCTCTTATCCGGAAAGTCTCCGCCCCTTCTTGTCTCAAAAATCTGCAGGATGCCGTCCGGGAAGTTCCATCTTTCTTCTGATTTCATAGAGCTTCTGAACCTGCTCCTCACTCAGCTCTCTGGGACCTCCCAGCATTTTTGAACGGTACAATAACTCTGCATAAAATTCCAACGATTCCATTTTCATGTATGCCGCCATCAAATCCACAGACCAGGTAAGGGCCCCGTGATTTTCCAAAAGAACCGCATCAAAACGTTCCAAAAAAGGTTCGATGGAATCCGGAACCTCCAGGGTAGAAGGGGTTCCGTAAGGGGCAATCGGCACATACCCCAGATTCATAACCGCTTCCGGCATGATAGGCTGAGTTAAAGGAATCCCCGCAATGGCAAAACTGGTGGCAAAAATGGGGTGGGCATGTACCACTGCACCCACATCCGGCCTTTTTGCATACACCCTCATGTGCATTTTTATTTCAGATGAGGGCCTGAAGCCTTCGTTTGCCCAAATCACGTCTCCCCGGGCATCCACCTTACAAATAAACTCAGGCGTCATAAATCCTTTGGATACTCCGGTAGGCGTACATAAGAATTCATTCTCACCCAGCTTCACCGAAATATTCCCGTCATTGGCTGCTACCATGTTGCAGTCATAGATTCTCTTCCCAATATCACAAATCATTTTTTTGATTTCGTATTCATTCATTGCCATGTTCCTTCTCCTTTCAAAAAGAGCCCTGATTTTCACAGGGCCCTTTAAACGCAGACAATTTCTTTCCTCTATATATTCTATCTTTTCACTACAGACGGAATTTGGAAATTAACGAACTCAGTTTTCAGATTCATTATATCATTTTATATGGCCGCTAACAATATAAAAGCTTGGAAAAGAATTGATTAACCCTGTTCTCTCTCACAGACCTGCAGCTTATGCTGATATTTTTCTCTGGTAGCCAGCCCCCCGCGAATATGCCTTTCCGATTTGTTTACCTCCAGAATAGCTCTGGTCTGTCCGGCCAGGGCCGCATTAATCTGCTCCAGCCTTTCCGTCACATCCTTATGTACCGTAGATTTTGATATACCAAAATGCTTTGCCGCCTGCCGTACCGTGGCATTATATTCAACAATGTAATTCGCTATGGCAATAACTCTCTCTTCAATATAGTCTTTCAAGGATAACCCCTCAGAGTTTTTTTACATTCTATGAAAAAAAAGATAGGGTTATTCCACCTCTTTAGGCCCTCTTTTTATTTTATAAGTAAGGTGCTTTTTTTGTCGAACTGTGTTACAATCTATACGGACATCCAAAAAATGCTGAATGTCCTTTTGAATACCCTTCTTAAATATTACATTTTATGATTTTACAAAGGTGAACATCATGTTAGGAATGAAGAAAAATACGAAACAGGGATTGAACATTATTATCGTGGGCTGCGGCAAGGTAGGCTCCACTCTGGTGGAACAGCTCTGCCGGGAGGGCCACGACATTACCATTATTGACACCAATTCCAACCGCATTCAGGAGATAACCAATCTCTATGATGTTATGGGCCTTACGGGAAATGGGGCCAGCTACAGCATACAGGTAGAAGCGGGCATTAAAAATACGGATTTGCTGATTGCCGTTACCGGCTCTGATGAATTGAATTTACTTTGCTGCACCGTGGCAAAGCAGGTGGCCGACTGCGCCGCCATCGCCCGGGTCCGCAATCCTGACTACAGTAAAGAGGTAGACTACCTCCGCAACAAACTGGGCTTGGCCATGATTATTAACCCTGAGCTGGAGGCCGCCAGGGAGATTGCCCGTATTCTTTACCTGCCCACGGCCCTGGAGGTAAACTCCTTTGCTCATGGCCAGGCAGAGCTGATTCAGTTTAAAATTCCCAAGGGAAACGCTCTGGACGGGATTTCCATTGCCCAGTTGGACCAGAATATTCCCATTAAAGTACTGATTTGCGCCCTGGAACGGGAGGGACAGGTTCATATTCCCTCCGGTAACTATACTTTACAGGCCGGAGATATTATTTCCTTTGTGGCGCCCAGAAGTAAGGTAAGGGGATTTTTGTCCAATATTGCGGTAAAAACCCACAAAGTAAAGAGCACCATGATTATCGGCGGTGGTAAAGCCGCTTATTATCTGGCTTCTCAGCTTCTGCATATGGGTATTTCCGTAAAAATAATCGAAAAGGACAAGGCCCGGTGTGAGGAACTCAGCCTTTTACTGCCCAGGGCCGTGATTATCAACGGAGACGGCACCGACGGAGAGCTGCTAAAGGAGGAGGGGATTACCCGCACCGAATCCCTGGTTCCCCTCACCGGAATGGATGAGGAAAACATTATGCTGAGCCTCCATGCCCGTGAGGTTTCCGATGCCAAGGTCATTACCAAGGTCAATCGGACTACCTTTAAAAATGTAATCAATTCCCTGGATTTGGGGAGCGTAATCTACCCCCGGCAGATTACCTCAGAAGCAATCATTGCCTATGTCCGGGCTAAAAATGACTCGAAAAACAACAACATTGAGACCCTGTATCATCTTTTTGATTCTCAGGTTGAAGCCATTGAATTTCTCGTGGACTCGCCCTCCGACGTGACCGATATTCCTTTGAAGGATTTAAAGACCAAAGAGCAGGTGCTGGTGGCCTTCATTAACCGCAAAGGCTCCATCATTATCCCCAGCGGTCAGGACAGCATTCTGGTAGGCGATACGGTTATGGTTGTGACCACCCATACCGGTTTTGATGATCTTCAGGATATACTAAAGTAAGGAGAAACAAAGGATGAATCTTCCTATCATACGATATGTACTGGGCCATGTTTTGAAAATTCAGGCGCTGTTTCTTATACTGCCCTGTATTACTGCTCTGATTTATCAGGAAAAAGAAGGCTTTTGCTATCTGGCCACCGCATTACTGTGTATGGCGGTGGGCCAGCTAATGAGCTTTAAAAAACCGAAGGAACAGGTATTTTATCTGAAAGAAGGCTGCGTGGCCACTGCACTTAGCTGGATGGTCTTAAGTCTTTTCGGCGGACTGCCCTTTTTGCTATGCGGTGAAATTACCAGCTTTACGGATGCTATGTTTGAAACCGTATCCGGCTTTACCACTACGGGCGCAAGTATTCTGACCGATGTGGAGGCCATCTCCAGATGCTCTCTTTTATGGCGCAGCTTCACCAACTGGATTGGGGGAATGGGCGTGCTGGTTTTTCTGCTTGCCATCATTCCCTTAAGCGGCGGTTCCCATATGAATCTGATGAGGGCGGAAAGTCCCGGCCCTTCCGTAGGCAAGCTGGTTCCCAAAATTAAGTCCACCGCCCGGATTCTTTACTTAATCTATCTGGGGCTTACCCTTTTAGAGTTTATTCTTCTGGTTTTGGGCGGTATGCCTGTTTTTGACGCTATCGCCGCCTCCTTCAGCACTGCCGGAACAGGAGGCTTCGGCATTAAAAACTCCAGCATGGGAAGTTACTCTCCCTATATTCAGTGGGTGGTGACTATTTTCATGCTGATTTTCGGTGTTAATTTTAATGCCTATTATCTGATTCTCTTCCATGATGTGAAGAAGGCCCTACACATGGAAGAGGTGCGCTGGTATTTTGGTATTGTAGGAGCCTCCATATTGATTATTTTTATCAATTTGCTGCAGACCACCGCCTCTGCCTTTGAGGCTTTAACCCAGTCGGCTTTTCAGGTGTCTTCTATCATCACCACCACCGGCTTTTCCACCACAGACTTCAATCAGTGGGCTGAAAGCAGCAGGATTATCATTATTATATTGATGTTTGTGGGAGGCTGTGCAGGAAGCACCAGCGGTGGTATCAAAGTATCCCGCTTTGTTATTCTCTCCAAAACGGTAATAAAGGAACTGAAATCCTACATCCATCCCAAAAGCATTATCAAGCTGAAAATGGACGACAAACAGGTAGAGCATGAGGTTGTCCGCTCGGTCAACGTTTATTTTATTACTTTTATGCTGATTTATGCCGCCTCCGTTCTTCTGGTCTCCTTCGAGGGAAAGGATTTAATTACCTCCTTTACCGCCGTTACCACGTCCATCAGCAATGTGGGCCCCGGACTGGAGCTGGTAGGCCCCACCCAGAACTTTTCGCATTTTAACCCCTTTACCAAATGGGTGCTGATTTTTGACATGCTGGCAGGCAGATTGGAGCTGTTTCCTCTTTTGATTCTTTTCCACCCCGCTGCCTGGAAGGGCAGCTTCTACAAAAAGCTGCGCAAAGAACCGTCAAAGTAAATCCTTAAGAAAACAAAAAGGCTGTTAAAAGACTCCCTGGAATCTTCTAACAGCCTCTTTCTTTCCTTTATGGTTCCCGCTTACAGTTCGCAGTTATTTACGGTTCTGGGAAAAGGTACTACGTCACGGATATTTCCCATACCGGTAAGGTACATGATACAGCGCTCAAAGCCCAGTCCAAAGCCTGCATGGCGGGCAGAGCCGTATTTTCTCAAGTCCAGATAGAAGCCGTAGTCCTCTTTGTTCAGCTCCAGCTCCTCCATCCTTTTTTCCAGAAGCTCCAGATTATCCTCTCTCTGGCTTCCCCCGATAATTTCGCCGATACCAGGCACCAGACAGTCCATGGCCGCTACCGTCTTGCCGTCCTCATTCAGCTTCATGTAGAATGCCTTAATCTCCTTGGGGTAATCGGTTACGAATACGGGACGCTTAAACTCCTGTTCCGTTAAAAAGCGTTCATGCTCGGTCTGTAAATCGCATCCCCAGAACACCTTATAGTCAAACTGGTCGTTGTACTTTTCCAGAATCTTAATGGCCTCCGTATAAGTCACATGGCCAAACTCGGAATTTACCACATGGTTCAGCCGTTCAATCAACCCCTTATCCACAAACTGGTTGAAAAACTTCATCTCTTCCGGGGCATTTTCCAGAACGTATCGGATAACGTATTTCAGCATGGATTCTGCCAGCAGCATATCGTCCTTTAAATCTGCAAAACACATTTCCGGCTCAATCATCCAAAACTCCGCAGCATGGCGGGTTGTGTTGGAATTTTCCGCACGGAAGGTAGGGCCGAAAGTATATACGTTTTTGAATGCAAAGGCATATGTTTCTGCATTTAACTGTCCGCTCACCGTAAGGTTTGCTGATTTTCCGAAAAAATCCTGTGCGAAGTCTATTTTGCCTTCCTCTGTCTTAGGTACATTATCCAAATCCAGAGTGGTTACCTGGAACATCTCACCTGCGCCCTCACAGTCACTTCCGGTAATAATGGGCGTATGCACATACACAAACTCCCTTTCCTGGAAGAATTGATGAATCGCATAGGCGGCCAGAGAACGAATACGGAATACCGCCTGAAAGGTATTGGTTCTGGCCCGCAGGTGGGAAATAGTACGCAAATACTCAAAGGTATGGCGTTTTTTCTGGAGAGGATAATCGGCTGTAGAAGCCCCTTCCACTGCCACCTCATCCGCCTGCATCTCAAAAGGCTGCTTGGCTCCGGGAGTAGCCACGATGGTTCCGGTCACAATGACCGCCGCACCTATATTCAATTTGGCAATTTCCTCAAAATTAGAAAGCTTTTCTCCGTAAACCACCTGTAAGGGTTCAAAAAAAGTTCCGTCATTTACTACCAGAAATCCGAAAGCCTTGGAGTCACGATTATTTCTTACCCAGCCCCCTACCGTAACTTTTTGGTCAACGTACTTTTCTGTTTGTCGATACAGTTCTCTTACACTTGTCAGTTCCATGTTCTCCTCCTCTTTCCAGGCAACTTCATCACCTTCATTTTTTATTCTGCCTCCGTAGTTTCTACGGCTGTAGCTTCCACAGTTGTAGTCTCTGCTGCCTCCACAGTTTCTGTTTCCGCCGTCGCTGCTTCGCTTTCCCCTGCATCCTGAATAACCACTGCATTTTCTACTAAAAAGTCAAGCACCTTATTTAACAGCATACTGTCTCTATACTCTTCCATATCGTTAGCCGCCTTAAAGGACTCTGCACTGTCGAAGCCGAAGGAGGCATAATTTTCCGTAGCTGCCTCTTCCAGTTCCTGGTCCGTCACCTCAATGCCTTCCACATCTGCAATTTTCTTGCAGAGCATAGCCTGACGGGCAGCTTCATAGGCTCCAGCTTCAATTTCCATCTCATACTCGGTAAGCCCTACATAATAATAGTTATTCACATAGGTCTCCAGGTCCATGCCGTAATAGGCTGCTGCCTTCTGGGTCTGATTCATGGCAGTCTGGACATATTTTTGCTTTAATTTTTCAGAAGGCTCCTGTACCTTGCTGCCTTCCATGATTGCTTCAATTACGCTTACCTGAAGCTGATACTTATATTCCTCCTGCATCTGCCGACTCAACGTTTCACGAATCTGTGAACGATACTCTTCTACCGTAGTCACTCCTTCAAGACCTAGAGATGCCACATATTCGTCATTTAATTCCGGTTCTGTATAGGTCTGAATCTGATTAACGGTTACGGTAAACACCACCGGCGCTCCCGCCAGCTCCTTCACATGATAGGTTTCGGGAAAAGTCAGATTCAACTGTACCGTTTCCCCTTTTTTCACACCAATCAGGCCTTCCTCGAAGCCCTGGATAAACTGGCCTGAACCAATCTCCAGATTGTAGCCGGTAGCGGTTCCTCCGTCAAAGGCTACACCGTCCTTTTTTCCTTCATAGTCAATATTAACCACATCTGAGTCTTCTACAATATCCCTGTCGGTTACTTCCTCCAGCGTACGCTGCATACTGAAAGTATATTGCAGATAACCGTCTACCATATCATCCGTTACTTCCGTAGAGCCGCCCTTCACTTCAATTCCCTTATAGGTTCCCAATTCTACCAAATCGGTTACATCCATCCGGTTCAAATAGATGGCAGCCGTATTTTCCTGTGTGCTTTCCTGTACGCTCTCTGTGGCTGTCTGTCCGACAGCATCCTGCCCCTTCTGCCCGCATCCTGCCAAAAGGATTGCCGCCAATCCCAGGGTCAGCATTTTCATTCTTCTTTTTTTCATACTCTCCTCCATGATGCCGCTTTGCGGCATCGAAAATCTGCCTGTTCATCACAGAGCCAAAAAATCATATAACTACATTTATATCATATTTACCCTGTCCCTGCAAGGGACAGATAACCTGCAAGGGACAGATAACCTGCAAGGGACAGATGACCTGCAAGGACAGACAGCCCCAGGTGACAATCCCTGCCCCTGTTCTATATCTGCTTGCGAAAACCGGTAAACAATGATAGAATACTTTCAATGCTAAACTATGCCAAAACAAGCTAAAACAAGGAGGAATGATAGGTGAGTACATGGATAATCGCATTAATCGTTGCCGTAGTCATTCTTGGCGCTGTCGCTGCGGTTTTATATTTCCTGGGTAAGAAGGCACAAAAGAAACAGGCTGAACAGCAGGCACAGATTGAAGCCATGAAACAGACCGTTTCCATGCTGATTATCGACAAGAAGCGAATGAAGCTGAAGGACGCAGGGCTGCCCCAGGCGGTTATGGCCTCTGCCTCCAAGATGATGCAGCGGGCCAAACTTCCCATCGTCAAGGCCAAGGTGGGCCCCCAGGTAATTTCCCTGGTATGTGATGAGAAGATTTTCGACAGCATTCCGGTAAAAAAGGAAGTTAAGGCCACCGTCAGCGGAATTTATATTACCAGCGTGAAGGGTCTGCACGGAAAAGCCGCTCCCCAGCCGGAAAAGAAGAAAAGCTGGTGGAAACGGGCCTCAGACACCATTCAGGAAAAAGGCGGAGCCAAATCGGTCAAATAATTTTTCAGTAAAAAAGACTGCTTATCATCGGCAGTCTTTTTCTATTCCTCTCTCATTCTCTTAACGAAAACTGTTCACCGTCCAGTGAACGAATATCAATGTGAATCTTGCAGTCTGCCAGATACTCGTAGTTTACATCCAGGGTATAATCCACCTGCACAACCACCCTTTTCTCTTCCTCCTCCATGGCCACCCTTGAAGCCTCCAGGCCAATCACAACGCTGCCGAAGGGGGTTCTGTAATCCGCCAGGTTCTTTTGGTTTTCCACGAAGTCCATATGAACGTTTAAGGCGCCCCGCTTGCTTAAGTGCATCTCTCCCGGACGGAATTTAATCAGATTCTTCACCGGGGTCTTCATTCCCTCTATTACCTCTTCATATACCACATAGTGGGAATCGTTACGGATATAATACTCCCCCCGCTGTATGCTTTCGATTTTCTCTCCATCCTCTCCATTGTCAAACTGCAGTCCTCTGATGGAAACGATAACGTCTTTTGTCATACCCCTTAATACTCCTCAATGTTAATCTGCTTTGCGGATAAAATTCCGTATTTAAATATGGAATTGGCAAAGTGTTGAAATTTATCTGCCCCATCGCTGACGAAGAACTGGTATTGGTTCGTTCCCAAGGCCGGTTTCCTGGGGCAAAGGAGCTGCTTTTCTTCCAAAAGCTCCTTTAATTCTCTGGCCGTTTCATAGGCGGGATTTACCAGCGTTACGGCTTCTCCCATCACCCTGCCCAGAGTGGAACGAATCAGCGGATAATGGGTGCAGCCCAGAATCAGCGTATCGATTCCGCAGTCCTTCAGGCTGCTTAAATACCTTTGTGCAATCTCATCCGTCACCGGGTCCTCCAAAAGTCCTTCCTCCACAAGAGGAACGAGTAGAGGACAGGCCTTCCCCAGAACCTCCACTCCCGGCTTCAGTTCTTTTATGTAATAGGTATATATCCCGCTGCTGATGGTTCCTTCCGTTGCAATAACACCGATTTTGCCGTTTTTGGTGGCATTCACCGCCGTTTTTGCTCCCGGTTTAACTACACCGATGATGGGCAGGTTAGTTTCCTTCTCCAACTGGCCCAGAGCATAGGCACTGGCCGTATTACAGGCAACTACAATAGCCTTCACCTTCCGGGTCTTCAAAAAACGCACAATCTGCCTTGAATATTTGGTAACCGTTTCCCGGGACTTACTTCCATAGGGAACTCTGGCGGTATCTCCAAAATAGATAATCCGCTCGTTGGGAATCTGGCGCATAATTTCTCTGGCAACGGTAAGACCTCCCACCCCTGAGTCAAAAACTCCGATGGGCAGGTTATTCACCACATTTTCTTCCGAAATAGTCATGAAAACTCCATTCTGTCACTGCTGTGTGTACTGTTTTTTCTTCAGCCCTTTCTTCCCACAGCTCCCACAGCCTGCTTTTCACCACAATCTGGCTGCGGTCAGCCTCCAATATGGCAAAAAAATCCTCCTTAGGGCTGCCGCTCTCCTGAGCCGCCACATAGGTTTCCTGCAAAAGGCTGAACTGAGGATACATCATTCCCCAAAAAGCGGCAATCAATAATCCCATTGCCAGGGTATGTTTAATTTCGTTCATTTTTTCGTCCTTCTTTCTTCTTTTTTATCAGTATGGACGAAAACGAAAAGGCTATACAAAACTTATGCTCATTTTTCTCTTTCTATGCGTATCTGCTCCAATATAGACTGCTCCTGGTTATCTATATGGCCTGAAATAGCCTCCTTGGCTGCCTCCGTATCTTTCTGCATAATTCCTTCGTAAATCCGCCTGTGTTCCAGCACCAACTGACTGTGCATCTTCACATCCTTAATGTACTCAAAACGATAGCGGTACATCTGCTCTGCCAAATTGTTTACCATCTGAATAAGGCGCATATTTCCGGTTGCTTCCACAATAATATCATGAAAAACTACGTCCGTTTTGGCAATGGCGGCAAAATCTCCGCTTTCCACCGCCTTTTCAAACTCCTGGCAGGCCAGGGCAAGCTGTTCCTTTTCCTCCTGAGAAATCCGTTCACAGGCCAGCTCCACCGCCAGAGTATCCAACGCCTTTCTTACCTCCAGCACATCCTTCATGCTTTTAGGAGTAATCTGGGCCACCTCCGCCCCTCTGCGGGGAATCATGGTAACCAGCCCTTCCAGCTCCAGCTTACGGATAGCCTCCCGAATAGGCGTACGGCTCACTCCCAGCTTATTTGCCAAATGGATTTCCATCAGCCTTTCTCCCGGCTTCAGCTCCCCGGTCAATATTCCCTTTCGCAACGTCTTGAATACCACATCTCTTAATGGAAGATACTCATCCATATCTCCCTGAAACATACTTCCCATTTCCCCTGCCCTTTCTTTTCCAAGCTGCTTTTCTTCCTATTATATTATCGGTTTTCTCCGCTTTCCTTGTTTTCCAACCCACTGTCAGGCTTTTGAAATTACCTGTGCCTCCTGTGCAAAAACAGTTAAAAAGCTCTGGGGCGCTGTTCCTGCTTTTTCTATCTCCTCTAAAGCCCGGGCAGCCTTCTTTTCATTATCAAAAACACCAAAAACCGTAGGACCGCTGCCGCTCATCAGAGCGTTCATAGCCCCTGCCTCCTTCAGCATATCCTTCAATTTACCAATTACCGGATATTCTCTCCGGGTTACGTTTTCCAGTACGTTTTCCATTCTATCCGTAATCCCCTTTAAGTTTCCGCCCCGGATGGCTTCTACCATCCCGTCAATGTCGGGATGTCTGGTTAAGCTGTCTGCATGAAGATTCTCATAAACGTATTTGGTGGAAACGTTAATATCCGGCTTGGCAATCACCAGATAACAATCCGGTGCAGGAGGCAGTGCAGTCAGCCTCTCCCCAATTCCTTCACTTAAA
This sequence comes from Lachnospiraceae bacterium, assembly GCA_050873745.1. Lineage (GTDB taxonomy): Bacteria > Bacillota > Clostridia > Lachnospirales > Lachnospiraceae > SFDP01. The sequence goes on from JBNMJJ010000003.1 coordinate 11,586, forward strand.
GCGGTTCCCCCCTGTATACAATATGGTATGTCAGCGCCTATAGTTACTCCCAGCTCCTTCAGCCTTTCTATGCTTAAACCCAGACCAAAAAGCTGATTCATCCCCACCAGGGTAGCTGCCGCATCGGTGCTCCCTCCAGCCATTCCTGCTGCAATGGGAATCCGCTTGGTCAGGGAAATCTCCACCCCCTGTCCGATGGAACAGTGCCTGTACAAAAGGCGAGCTGCTTTAACAATCAGATTGTTCTCGTCTGCGGGCAGTTCTTTGGCATCCACAGAAATACTGATTCCTTCTTCTTTCTTTGCTTTCAGTGTGAGAGTATCGTAAAGATTCACGGTCTGCATAACCATCTTTACTTCATGATAGCCATCTTCACGCCGGCGCAGAACGTCCAGCCCCAGATTAATTTTAGCCATTGCCTGTATGGTAATCATTTCCATAAATGTAATCTCTCTTTCCGCCGCTTATTGTATACAAAATACACAGATTGTACTCAATTATATACAATAGTTTTAATTTCGTCAAGAAAAAGGTAAATTATTCCTGATTTCTTCCGATATAAAAAATAGATAAAGTGATGTTGAGAATCTTGCGGGAGGCAGGTTTTTCCCGCCAATCACTATACAAAAGCCTGCAGAATGGAGTCAATAATGAGTGTAAATGGAATTACAGGTTATGGCGCTTCCTACAGCACCTACGAAACCCAGAACAAAGCAGCCTCCGAAGCTGCACAGACCACTGCTGAGAGTACAAAAACTGAGGGCGCTGCTGCCGAAAACGGAGCGGTTTACGAGCCTTCTTCCGCAAAGGCTACGGAAAGCACGAAGAAAACCTACAAACCGGACACTGCTTTGGTAAACAAGCTGAAGGCAGATGCAGACGCAAGAACTGCCCAATTAAGAAGTCTGGTAGAGAAAATGATGCGGGGCCAGGGCAATGCCATTGGAACAGCCAACGATATGTGGAGCTTTTTAAGAACCGGTAACTTTACTGTAGATGCACAGACCAGAGCCCAGGCTCAGGCAGACATCGCAGAGGATGGCTACTGGGGTGTTAATCAGACCTCTGACCGTATCGTAGATTTCGCCAAGGCTTTAACCGGTGGAGACCCAAGCAAGATTGAAGAGATGCGTGAAGCCTTCAAAAAGGGCTTTGAACAGGCCAAGAAGACCTGGGGCGGAGAACTACCTGACATTTCTCAAAGAACCTACGAAGCTACCATGAAAAAGTTTGACCAATGGGCAGCAGAAAACAAGGATGTAAGCACAGTAGAATAAAAACAGTCAGAGCGTACCCCTTACGGCGTACGCTCTTTCTATGCTCTTCTTCCCATAGACCAAAGGGAATCGGCCCCATCAGTTTACTTCTTTTACGATAAGAATCTTCTGGTCCTTCTCCAGAACATCCGAGGATAATTGATTGAGGCTTCGGATGGAATCCAGGGAAACCATGTATTTTTTACCTACATCCCACAGGCTTTCCTGCTGCCCGGGAAAATAAACCACCATTCCCGGCAGCTTATTTATTTTTTCCGGCTGAAGAGGATTAACCTGTAAATCACTTAAGAAGGGCTGCTGCCATTTTTCTCCCAGACTAATATCCAGCCCTACCATGATTTTCACCTCAATGGTTTCCCCGTCCAGCAGAATACCGCTGCAGTATTCCAGTGAAGGGCTTGCCTTCCAATAGCTGTTGTCCGTCAGCTCATTGCTTTCAAACAGGTAAGAGTAAGGTATCTCCCCCTTTAAAGCCTTATATGGCTTACCTTCCTCTCCTGTCATATAGAGGATGTTCACGGCCACCAGCCCTTCCACTTCCAGCCCCGCTTCCGTCCTCACTGCCTCCTGTGGCAGAAGCATACCTTCCGTATGGCAAACCTGCAGAATCTTCGCTCCTGCGGTTGGCGGGGTAAAGACCTGAGACAGCTTCACCTTTCCCTGATATTTATCCCGCAAAATTCTGCCGTATCCCGGTGTATATACCGGAGTAACCTCCTGAGTAGTGCCATAGGCATCCTTTAGAATTTCCCATTCCCGGTTTTCCAGTAAATGAATAGGCAAATCCAAAATCATCTCCGCCTCCAGCATCCTGCTCTCTCCGTCATAGTCCTCTTTTACGTTCAGGTTCCATTCCCCCACCGACGGAACGATTTCCGACAGCATCGTACTCCTGCTCCCCGGACATTCCAGATTGCCGCTGAAGGGGATAACCGTCTCATAGGATTTCACCGGCCTTTCCTCCCCTTCGCCTTCATATAACAGAAAAAACCGAATCTCCCCCTGTACTCCTATACTGTCCTCCAGCGGCCGGATTTCCCATTTGCCCAGCTCCATAGACTTCCACAGAACCTCCTGCACAGGAGGCAGATTAGCAGGAAGCTCCAAATCCTCCTTCACCCGGAGAATATCCCGGCGGTCCACCGCCACTATGGACTGGCTTAAGGTTTCTTTCTGTACCTCCAGTCTTTCTCCCCCAGTCAAACCGATGGGAATCTCCTGGTCGAACAACTGTACCGACTTTACCTCAAAATGAACCAGGGCCCGGACACTCAGCTTTCGGGAATTAATCAGCCCCGTACGCAAATCCTCCAATACGGGAAGAACTTCCACGTTATCAATGGACTCCATCCCCTCTGCCCGGATTTTTTCTTCAAAAGGAATCTCCCCCTGCAAACCATAGAGCCCCTCATCGTCCTCCGCTAAAATCAGCATCTCGTAGGTAAGCCTTCCCCGAACGGTTACCATATCCTTTCCCGGTCTTATCTCGTCCAGAACCACCCCCGCCCTGTCCAGAAGAATGCCTGCCGCATCGGGATTTCGGTCACTGATATTTTTATCCTCTTCCAGGGTAATCTGCGTATTTACCTGGCACTTATTTCGTTCCATATGTAAATTGGCTTTTACAATTTCCACAAAAATACCTCCTTAAGTCTGCCTGTTATACTGTATGACTTAAGGAGGTTTTTTAGACCTTTTGATTCTCTTTTTGCGGTTAAATGTACCTTTATTCTACGCAGCCGATAAGGTCAGCCAGATTCTCTATGCCCTGCTCTTCCATAAACCGCTCTATGCCTTCTGCCGTTTCCAGGGTGGCATAGGGATTTACAAAATTCATGGCTCCCACTGCCACTGCGGTGGCTCCGGCCATGATAAACTCCAGGGCATCCTCAGCATTGGCGATTCCCCCCATACCGATAACGGGAATCTTCACCGCCTTTGCCGCCTGATAAACCATCCGCACTGCAACGGGTTTGATGGCTGGCCCGGACAGCCCCCCGGTTTTATTGGCCAAGGCAAACTGCCGTCTGTAAATATCAATTTTCATCCCTGTAAGGGTATTAATCAAAGACAGGGCATCCGCCCCGGCGCTTTCTGCCGCCCTTGCCATTTCCCCAATGTCCGTCACATTGGGGCTCAGCTTCATGATTACCGGCTGCTTCGCATATTTTTTTATCTGACTGGTAATATCACAAAGGGCATGGGTATTCTGCCCAAAGGCAATAGCACCTTCCTTCACGTTGGGGCAGGAAACGTTTATTTCCAGCATATCCACCGCAGTATCCCCCAGCTTTTCCACAACCTTAAGATAATCCTCTACGGTTTTTCCGCATACATTTACAATGACACGAGTGTCAAATTTCTGTAAAAAGGGCAAATCCCTTTCCAGAAACACATCAATTCCCGGATTTTGCAGGCCTATGGCATTCAGCATCCCCCCGTAGCATTCAGCCACCCGGGGAGTTGGATTTCCCGGCCAGGGCACAGAGGCCACTCCCTTGGTTACCACCGCTCCCAATCGGTTTAAATCCACAAATTCTCCGTATTCCATCCCGGAACCAAAGGTACCGGAAGCGGTCATTACCGGGTTTTTCAATTCTATTCCCGCTATGGTCACTTTCGTATTTTTCATGGCAGCTCCCTTCTTCCCTAAATATCCAAATCTTCTGCATTAAAGACCGGCCCGTCCGTACAGATGCGGGCATTCTTCACATGGGAATGATGGTCCGTCTTCGTGGTTTTGCATACACAGCCCAGGCAGGCTCCCACTCCGCAGGCCATCCTTTCCTCCAGGGAAAGGTAGACAGGGATGCCCTTTTGGGCCCCATAGGTCTTCAACGCCCGGAGCATGGGCATGGGGCCGCAGGCATAAATCATCTCTGCTTCAAGCCCCTTTTCCTTAATGGCATCCAGCACATTTCCCCTGGTTCCCGCACTGCCGTCCTCAGTGGCCACAAAAACCTCTCCATAGGAGCTTAAATCCTCCTGTAAAAACAACTGCCCGTCCCGGTAGCCCAAAAGAATCTGCTTTTGGGCCTCCAGCTCCTTTGCCAACTGCAGCATGGGGGGAATACCGATTCCTCCGCCAATTAGGAACACCTTTTTTCCTCTCCCTTCTTCCACCGGAAAGCCATTGCCCAAGATGCCCAGAAGCTCAATCCTCTCTCCTGCCTCAAGGCGTGAAAACTCTTTCGTTCCCTGTCCCGCCCTGCGGTAGACCAGCCGCAGCCTTCCCTTTTGGCTGTCCGCCTCACAGATACTGATAGGGCGGGGAAGCAGAGTGCTTCTATCCTTTGGGTAAAGCCCCACGAACTGCCCTGCTTTTGCCCCAAAGGCCAGGTCCGTTTCCAGCCACAAATCAAAAATCCCTGAAGCTATCTGCTTCTGTTCTATCACTTTAGCCCATGCTTTTTTCTTCTGCGCCATACTCTCCTCCAATCTTAAGGATGCCCTCTGCGGCATCCCAAACGGCTACGCCTGATAAATAATCTTTCCCCTGCAAATCGTCATTTTCACCCTGCCCAGCATCGTCTTACCCAGGAAAGGGGAGTTCTGGGATTTGGAGGCGAAGCCTTCCACCTTCCACAATTCATTAGGGTCAAACAGCACCAAATCCGCCGGTCCCCCCTCCTTAACATAGCCTGCGTCCAGACCATACAGCTTTGCGGGTCCATAGCTCATCCGCACCAGCAAATCCATAAGGGGCATCCCCGCTTTTTCCACCAGCTCTCCTATTCCCAAAGCCAATGCCGTCTCCAGTCCCAGAATGCCGCTGGGCGCCTTGGTCAGCTCTCTTTCCTTCTCCTCTTTACTGTGGGGAGCATGGTCGGTGGCAATGATGTCCAGAGTACCGTCCTTGATTCCTTCAATAATGGCCTGCCTGTCCTCCTCTGTCCTCAAAGGCGGATTCATCTTTGCCAGAGTGCCCGCTTTCAGCAGGGCTTCTTCGGTGAGGGTAAAATGATGGGGTGTGGCTTCTCCATGAAGCCTGTCCCCTCCGGGCTGAGCCTTTGCCTTTCGCAAAAGCTCCACCGTCTCTTTACAGCTAATATGCTGAACATTTAAAATCGCACCGGTTTCCAGAGCCAGCTTTAAATCCCTCTCCACAATGGTAATTTCTGCTTCTCTGGGGGAGCCTCCAAGGCCCAGGCATTCGCTGATTTTTCCCTGATTGATTCCATTGTTAATAATATAGGAAGGGTCTTCTTCATGAAGGCTGACAGGCGCCTTAAGACGGCTGCTGGCAGCAAAGGCTTCCTTCAGCAGCTCCACCTCCATTAAAGGCATGCCGTCATCCGTGAAGCCCACTGCTCCCGCTGCTAAAAGCCGGTCAAATTCCACCAGCTCTTTTCCGCCCTGCCCTTTGGTCACACTGGTGCAGGTTTTAACATGAATATCCGTTTCTTTTCCTTTATCCAATACCAGCTTAAGGGTTTCTTCATTGTCTACCGTGGGTCTGGTGTTCGCCATCAAAACCACGGTGGTGAAACCTCCTCTGGACGCTGCCTTTGCTCCGCTGGCAATATCCTCTTTATATTCAAATCCCGGTTCTCTGAAATGAACATGGACGTCCACCAGGCCGGGAGCCACGGTGAGGCCTTCCCCATCGATGATTTGCACTTTGCTTTGAAGGAGAGAAGGAAAATAAGCCGGACTGGGCTCCGATTCCTCCGCCTTCCATACAATTTTAGTAATTTTCCCGTCTTCAATAAGAATATCTGCAATGCCCTCGTAGTGCGTCCCGGGGTCCATCAGGTATCCATTTTTAATTAACAGCATCCGGTCTTCCTCCTGCTTATTTTTCACTTTAAAGTATATCATATTTCCTATTTAAACACCACCGGCAAACCGATTTGGGTAGTACGCAGCACCAGATAGGGATAAGATGCCACTTCCTCTTTTTCCGGTTTCTCTTTGGGGCCCAACAGGCAGGTATCCACATAAAGGGCATTATCCGTAGTATAGAAGTCCCTTACTACGATGGAATAGCCTCCGCTTTTCTGTTTTCCATAGCCGATAACAATATAGCGTTTGCCTTCATCCACATAGGTCAGCTTCATCACTTCTTCTTTTTTTTCCTCAATCAATCCCGCCAGCTCTTCGGGGATAAGGTCCTCGCTGATGACTACAAACTGGGCCGGTTTTTTCTCTTTTTGCGGCGGCACCAGACTGCAGCCTGCCAAAATGGCGCACACCAGCAGCACCGTAATCATCCGCATTCCCTTTTTTTCTGTATCCGTCTTACTCATTATTTTCACTATCCATCTGCTCCCTTGTGGCTCTTAAAAAAATATATTCTCTTTTCTTTGCCTCCATGCCTTGTTTATGGAAAGTATTTCCTGTATACTCTATTTTGCAGGAATTTCACGGAAAGGAAGCTGCTGTTTTGGCGGCAGGGTGGAAATAGGATGATTCGCTTTATTTTTGTAGCTTTATTCGTAATATTGTTTCTTATTCTCAGTATTCCCTTACTGATTGCGGAATGGATTATCGGTCATTTTAATATGGAGCTGAAGGACCGCAGCTGCCTGGCTGTTATCAAATGGGCCTTCAGGGTCTGCCTGTGGCTTTCCGGCGTAAAGGTCACCGTACTGGGTGAGGAGAATATTCCCCACGACCAGGCGGTTTTGTATGTAGCCAACCACCGCAGCTATTTTGATATTCTTCTAACCTATGTCAGAATGACGCAGCCCACCGGCTTCGTGGCCAAGAAGGAAATGGCCCATTATCCTCTTTTAAACAACTGGATGGTCAATATCCACTGCCTGTTTTTAGACCGAAACGACATCAAGCAGGGGCTTAAGACCATTCTCACCGGAGTCGAGAAAATGAAAAACGGAATTTCTATTTTTATTTTTCCGGAAGGCACACGCAACAAAACTGCTGACACCTTCCTGCCCTTTCATGGCGGCAGCTTCAAGCTGGCTGAGAAATCCGGCTGTCCCATCGTTCCCATTGCCATCAACAATGCCGGAGATATTTTTGAAGACCATCTTCCGAAAATCAAAAAGACCCATGTGGTAATGGAGTATGGCAAGCCCATTTACACCGCTCAGATGGACAGAGAGGTGAAAAAAAATCTGGCCGGTTATGTCTCCGACCAGATTCAAAGTATGTATATCAAAAATCAAAGTTTGGTGTGATGCACCGCACTTATCGGCTTTAAACCGTAAACGCAGCCATACAGGTCTGCAGCTTGTCTGCATAGCCGGCACACTCTTCCACCAGCTTTGTGATAGCCTCAGATACCTCCCGCACGTTGCCGATTTTGTCTGCAATATCCTTGGTTCCCTCTGCGCTTTCTCCTGTAATCCGGCTTATCTCACGAAGAGAATCGGCAGTACTGTCAATAGAAGCCAGAAGTTGCTGGGAGTTTGCACTGAAACCGGTCATCAACTGCTCTATATCGGACGCATCCTGATTGTATTTGCGTGCGGCTTCATTAAAGCTGTCATAGCTTTTTACCACATCCGATGCCACAAATTCCAAAAGCCTTTCGGCATCACGGGAAAGATTATTCACCGCCTCCGTCACCAGCTTCGTCACTTCCTGTATCTTTGCCACCGTATCCTTGGACTGGTCGGCCAAATTCCCTATTTCTCCTGCCACTACAGCAAAGCCCCTTCCTGATTCTCCTGCCCTTGCAGCCTCTATGGAAGCATTCAGAGCCAAAAGATTGGTCTGGCTGGTAATGGTCATAATGGCTGAGGAAAGCACCTCTATCTGTTCCACAATCTTTATATCCTTAAGCGCCTGTTTAAGGCTTCGGTGAATAGATTTATGCAGCTGACCGGTATAGGCTCTCGACTGCTCGTTTTCCGCCTCCACCGTTTCCGCCCGCTCGTGGATAGCCACGGCCTGATGCTCTCCATCCTGAGAACGGTCAGCAATATTTCTGGCCGCCTCTTCAATTTCACTTGCCATGGTATGAATGTCTTCGGATGAGGTGGCTGTTCTTTCCATACTGACTGCCAACTGCTCCGTAACCAAAGAAACGCTTTTGGTATCCTCATTCAGGCTGAGCATATTCTCTTTCACCTGCTCCATGGCCGCCGAAACGTTAGAACTTTCCCGCTGAATCTCCAGAATCATTTCCCGAATCTGCTGTTTCATGTTCTCCAGCCCGTTGGTCAGAATGCCGAAATCATCCTTCCTTTTCAGGAAACTTTTGGGAAGGGAAATACTGAAATCTCCCTTGGCTACCGTACTGACATAGGAAAGCGAAACCTTCAGCGCTTTCGTTATTTCCATGCTGATAAGCAGAATAAATATTCCCATCAGCACCAGTAATATTGTGTTTACCAGCACAAGAGCGGTGATGCTTCTTGTCTCCTCACTCCTCAGCACTGCCGAAAAGTCCGCAATCTCTTCATCAATATAATCCGTATAATTTCCCGTTCCTATAATCCACTGGAAGGGCTCAAAGGCTTTGCTGTAACCTCTCTTGGGGAAAGACTCCTCCCCCCCCACCTTGGGAAAATAATAATCCAGATAGCCTCCGTCCTCCTGCTTACCCACTCGGATAAACTCACTAACCAGAGGAAAGCCCTGGCTGTCTACGTCATTTAAACGATTCGTCCCCTCTTTGGCGCTTCCATAAAGAACTATATTGTCCCCTTCGTAAGTATCAATCCAGAAATACTCTCCGTTTCCATAACGCATATCCCGAACCAAATCGGCAGCCAGCCGCTTTGCCTCTTCCAAAGAAAATTCTCCGTCCAAATGCTTCTGATAAACCCTCTCAATCATGGTCAGCACCGTATCTACATGCGCCTTTAATGCCTTATCATAATCTGTCCGTATGGCTTGTTCCAGCTCAAGAATGCTCCTTTTATCTATGCTCTTCATCGTCCATATGGACAGAAGCATCGATGCAGCTAAAACCACCACGGTCACGACTAGCAGAATAAACATTTTTACCTTCACGCGGATATTCTTCATTGGTACTTTTCCTCCTCATTTAAATATTACATATCGGTTTTATCACCTTGCTATATATAATTATAACATTTTTACGGAAGAAAACAACAAAAAATTGTAAATCATGTACATAGCATGTATGTTTTTATTCTATTGCTTTTTCAGCCACTGGGCCACCTCGCCAAAGCCCATGGAATGGGTAAACAGGATTATTTTTTTCTTTATATTCCAAATGTATGATACAACCAGGCCTTACTATCAACCAACATATGGAGTATTCTTATTATGTAAATGGTGTCCTTTGAAACGATATAATAAATCTTATAATTTCTATAATAATCTTTACGGACACCTAACTCTGCCAGTACCGCATCTTCATCTAATTCATTTCTCTCAGGAAAATTTACTAAGGAATTAATCTGTTTCCTTATACCTTTTACTGTATTCTCACCAGCAGTCGGATTGTTCAGCTCATATGCAATATAATCACTGGCATTTTCCAAATCCTGCTCTGCTAATTCAGTGATTTTAATTCGGTATTGCATCATTTTGTGTATTTCTTCTCCAATCTGTCACATACAACATTAAAGTCTTTTGTCTTGCCTTCTTTAATCTGCTCTAAGCCTGCCATTACAAGGCTGCGAACTTCCTTTTTCTGTTCAGTCAACGCTCTTTGGTAGTCATTTTTTACCCCAACAGCCATAGTAACCATCCTTTCTTGTAATTCGTATACCTCTAATCAACAAAATATTTATTATGCTTATTCTTCTCTTATGCTACCTTATCCTTGCAGCCCTTTCAAGAATTATTTAAAAATCGATGTGGAATAAACGCTGTTATTCTAAATTTGCTTTTTCAGCCACTGGGCCACCTCGCCAAAGCCCATGGAATGGGAGGCTTTTAAAAGAATCGTATCCCCGGGTAAAAGCTGTTGCTTTAATACAGGGTACAGCTTATCTTTTTCCTCCAAATAAAAAATGCTCATGGAATCAGAAGCCGCTTCTAAAGCTCCTTCATACATGGCTCTGGATAAGGGGCCTACGCAGAAAAGCAAATCCACCCTGTTTTTTGTGGCATAAATCCCTATCTGGCGGTGCATACTTTCCTCTTCTTTTCCCAGCTCAAGCATATCACCCAGAACAGCCACTTTTCTTCCCTTGGCCTCCTGCAGCAGGTCCAGGGCAGCCTTCATGGAAACGGGGTTGGCATTGTAACAGTCATCAATCAGAAGCTGCTCCTTTAAAGCTACAATATGGCTTCTTCCTGCCACCGACTCCACCAGCTTCATCCCCTCTTTTATCTGCCTGGGAATTAAGCCCAGAGCATCTCCTACAGCAGTGGCCGCCAGGGCATTCAACACCATATGCTCACCGGGAAGGGGCACCTCTATTCCTTCAATGGAAAGCCTTCCTCCTACGGCAATGCTGCTGCCCAAAAGCCCTCTTGAGCTTTCTTTCGCAGCATAATAATCGTTTTCAGGCTTTCTTCCAAAGGTGATAAGCTTATCTCCCAATTTTTCTTTTAACGTAATCAGCTTGTCATCATCTCCGTTTACGCAGACAGGCCCGGAGCCGCTCCAGAAATCCAGAATCTCCGATTTTGCTTTCAGCACTCCGTCCCTGTCTTTCAGGCACTCCAAATGGCACTGGCCAATATTGGTAATGACACATATGTCAGGTTTTGCAATCTCGCTGAGCCTGTGCATTTCTCCAAAGTCACTGATTCCCATTTCCAGCACAGCCACCTGATGCTCCTCCCTAAGCTGCAGTACCGTTAAGGGAAGACCCACTTCATTATTAAAATTCCCCTGGGTCTTCCACACCTTAAACCGCAAGGACAATACTCCCGCAATAAACTCCTTGGTGCTGGTCTTTCCCACGCTTCCGGTTACGCCCACCACTTTAATATCCAGTTGGCTGCGGTAGAACCCTGCCACAGCCTTTAGGGCCTGAAAACTGTCCTTCACCAAAATACAGGGCCCCGGCAGAGAATCTGGAAGTTCTTCGCAGATAACCGCCAACGCCCCTTTGGCAAAGACCTGAGTAATGAAGCCATGACCGTCCACCCTCTCTCCTCTGGTGGCAATAAACACTCCCCCGGGAATCAGTATTCGGGAATCCAGAACCACGGCTGCCGCTTCCTGCTTTCTGCTCTCTTCTGTCAGGTACTCCTCCCCATGAATTTCTCCTCCACAGGCAAGAGCAATATTTTCCACCGTTAAATTTTTCATTCTAACCTCCATGATGCCGCTAAAGCGGCATCTCCAATCAGCAGGGAGAATGCCCGTATTTTGGGCATTCTCCAGTGTGAAGCTAGAACTTCTTGGCGAAACAGCCCTTGCTGTGAGCCTCTAGAAGTTCTCTTCACACTATCTCCTCGCTAATAGCAAGCTCCATAATTTTTTCACACAAATCTTCAAAGCTGATTCCCGCAGCGGCCGCTTCCTGCGGCAGCAGGGAAGTAGGTGTCATGCCCGGAAGTGTGTTGGCCTCCAGACAATAGATGTTTTCTGCCTCATCCATCATAAAATCCATGCGGGCATAGGATTTCAGGCGAAGTATCTCAAATACCCTCTCAGCGGTATTCTGCATCTTTTTTGTCGCTTCCAGGCTCAGATTGGCAGGGCAGGTTTCCACTGCACTGCCGGCCTGGTATTTGTTTTTGTAATCATAAAAACCATGAAGGGGCGCAATCTCGATGACAGGAAGGGCTTTTCCCTCCAATATGCCCACGGAAAACTCCCTGCCCCGGATGTAGGCTTCAATTACCACCTCTTCGTCATAACAAAAAGCCTCTTGTTTGGCCCTTTCATATTCTTCCCAGGTATTGGCAATCGACACTCCTACGCTGGAACCTCCGCAGGCGGCCTTTACTACACAGGGTAAGGCTACCTGCCTGTTATCCTCTTCCCCCCTCTTCAATTTTATGCCTGCCGGAGTAGGAATATTATGTACTGCAAAAAGCTCTTTGGTAATTCCTTTATCCATACATAAGGCGCTGCTGACGTAGTCCGTTCCGGTATAGCGGATGCCCAACAAATCAAAAGCAGCCTGCAGCTTGCCATTTTCTCCGTTTTCTCCGTGGAGGGCAAGAAAACACACCTCGGCCCGCTGGCAGATTTCAATTACCTGAGGCCCAAAAAAAGCCTTTCCT
>JBNMJJ010000004.1:0-22523 GCA_050873745.1 Lachnospiraceae bacterium
AAAGATCCATCATACCTGGATAAACCTTGTTTTCCCAGATGCCGATAACCAGAATGGTCATGTCGTCACGAATCCGTCCCTGGGAGGCCTGAATTACATACTTCATCAGATAGCCCGCCATTTCCCCTGGTCTGCGGTAGGGCATTTCCGCCACCAACTGCTGCAAAAACTCCTGTCCCTCCCTGGTGTGGAGGCTGTCCGTAACCCCATCACTAAACAGAAACAGATAATCCCCATCCATCAGCATCCGGCTGGTTTTCACAAACTCCAGCTTGGGAAATACCCCCAAAGGCAGAGAATCTGAGGCAAGCTCCTCCACATAACCGTCCCGCTTAAGCAGAGAAATAGCTGCACCGATTTTCAGAAAATCAGCCTCCCCCGTGTGCAGGTTAATCTGGCACAAATCCATGGTGGACATATTCTTATTTTCTCCGCTTACAATCAGGGAATCGTTCACCAACTGCAAGGCCAGCTCCCGGGAAAAGCCGGACATCAGAAGCCTTTCCGCCATAGCCAGCACCAGCTCGCTGTCCGCACATGCCTTGCTGCCGGAGCCCATTCCGTCCGATAAAAGGGCAAAAAACTGTCCCTCCGCCGTTTCAAAGAAGCAGTAGTTGTCCCCGGATATTTTTTCCTTTTCCTTAATAGCCTTGGCAAAACCGGTCAGTACGGTGAACCGGGTTTCTTCCTGAAAATACATGGTCTGGCTGTCTCTGGTGACAAAAAAAGGCGGTCTGCCGCTGGGTGTCAACTGGGTCTTTAACAGTACCGATAAAAATCCCGCCACCTCCTCTGCGGAACACACTCTGCTCTTTTTCCCTGCATGGGCCAGATAGAGGCTGGCTACGGCCTCCCTTCTCCCATTGCTTTTTTCCAGCAGATAAAAATCCTCCAATATCAGCCCCTCCAACAGAAGGCTTCGGGCAATCTGCTTTTCCTTTCTTTTTCCCAGGCGGATTATCCTTACGGACTCCTGAGTGGTCTGTTTAATCACCTCCGCCATTTCCTTCAGATGACCGGAAAAAAGCTGACGGTTCTCCTCCATCCGCTTTTCCCATAAAAACGTCTGCCTGTCCTCCTGATTCTCCTCTTTTTTGGTATTTGCCAAAAGAGCCATAGCCAGACTATCCAGAGAAACGGCGCAGTCTTCCATCTTCTTTTTTTCGTATTCCAGTAAATAAAAGGCTTCCTGTCCTTTCTGCTCCAATCTGCTCTTCATATTCCCTCTCATTCCGCTGCTTTTGCAGCCCTTTATTTTAAATGCCGAAGGCATTTGCTTTCCGCATTCTAACTCTATACTCCAGTTTACCTCACTTGTACCGCAGCTTTTGTCAAACTCTGAAAGGGCGATAAAAGAAAAAAGCTGATTCTTATTCAGACATCAGCTTTCATTCCTCTGTTTTAATTAAAATTTCATCCTCGTACACCAGCCCCAGCTTTTCCCTTGCCGTCTCTTCTATGTACTTCTTGGTCTTAGTATACTTTTTAAATTCTTCAATTTCCTCGCTGCGGGCTTTTTCCGCCTCTAACTGCTCGGTTAGCTGCCTTTCTCTTTCCTGATAGGAAGCCAGCTTTTGTTCTAACTGCCTGCTGTTGTAAGATACCACCAGCATCAAAAGAACCAGTACCGTCAGCACCAGAGCCATTCCCGCCCGGTTCTGCTTTTTTTTTCGAACGCGAATTCTTCGTTTTGTCATATATTCTCCTCAAATGCCCGGAACTTTTCTTACGTTTGCATCGTTTACCTGATATTATTTTAAATTTCTTTCCCAGGATAGTCAACCTTCTTTTCAGAAAATCGATAAACCTCCGGGCCAGCTTTATCAGCCATTTTCCCGCAAGCTGGTTATAAATAACCATGCCCAGCATAATGCCCAATATGGAAAATCCTCTGCTGATTCCGTCATTTTGTTCAAATTGCAGCTTGAAAATGGCTCCTGTACAGCCCAGCCAGAACACCAAATCCTCAAAGGAAACGAGAAGGGAAGGATGAGGAAGCAGCATCCTCAAAACCCGTAAACCGTCATAGACCAGGGTAATTCCTATGCCCAGTTTTATGGTTTGCAGTAAAAACTCCCATTCCAGACGAATATTTTCTGCCATTTCCTACTTAAACAGTCTCCCCAGCAGAGATTCCCCCCTGGCAGCCAGCGTAGTATGCTCAGAATAGGTCAGGCTGTCAATCCTTCCTTCCAAATCCACCTCACCCTTTTCCAGGGTAAGCCGTTTTACATGTAAGTCGCTGCCCTTAACCATCAGCATACCTATATCCGTTTCCAAAAGAACTTCGCTTACATCAAAAGAAATAGCGTCCACTATTCCCGTCAGACTGCAGCTTTTGCGCCCTGCCAGAGCCAGCTTGTGCTGCCCCTTATTCCCTGTAGCTAAATCTTCCATCTTCTCACCCTGTCCTTTCAATCTTTATCATTATATTAAAGAACAGAGAGTAATATTACAAAAATCTAAACAGCTCCCGGGCCTCTTCCTTCTTTACCGTTTCCTGTACATCCAGAACCTCCACCTTTACTTCCTTGTTTCCGAACTGGATGGTAATAATATCGCCTGCCTTTACGTTTGCCGAAGCTTTGGCGGGCTTGTCGTTAATCAATACCCTTCCTGCATCACAGGCCTCATTGGCTATGGTTCTTCTTTTAATCAGACGAGATACCTTTAAATACTTGTCCAATCTCATTTTTTTCTCCCCTTTCTTCTATTTACATATACATATTCACATATTACAAAAAAGCTGCCATGCCGAAAAACTTCTGCCGAATGAATCGTGCCAAAAACTTTCCCGGTATGACAGCCCTTTTTGTTCACAACAAAACTTATGCGTTTACCATGTCCTTTAAAGCCTTGCCAGCCTTGAATTTAGGCGCTTTAGAAGCGGCAATCTTCATGGTTTCGCCAGTCTGAGGGTTTCTTCCTTCTCTGGCTGCTCTTTCAGATACCTCAAAAGTACCAAAACCAACTAACTGTATCTTCTCACCCTTCTTTAACTCAGCGGCAACAACATCGGTGAAAGCCTTCAACGCTGCTTCTGCATCCTTCTTGGATATTCCTGCCTGCTCAGCCATAGCTGCTACTAATTCTGTTTTGTTCATTTGTGAACTCCTCCTCTAACTGAATGTTAGTACGCCAAAAACGTCTACATCTATATATAGACGTTTTCCATAGGTTTGTCAAGCATTTTTCAGGCTCTGGGCCTTATTATTAAGCACTTTTCAGGGTTCCTGGCCTATAGGAACCAAATCGGAGAAGGAATAACTGACATCCTTTGCCTCCTTATCCAAGTCAATGGTGTAGGTTCTGGGTTGATAGCCTGTTTTGCGGACTGTCACTTCCTGCTTTCCGGATTTCTTGGCAAAGCTGACGGGAGCTATGCCCACATAGATTCCATCCACATAAATCTCCGCCCCTGCGGGGGAGTCTATGCTCACCTTATATCCGGTGGTGCTTCCCGTACTTGCATTACCGGATACGGTGCCGTTGTTATTGCCGCTGACGGAAGTATTGCCTCCGGAAGTATTGTTTCCGGCGATTCCCGTCGTGGAATTGGTGCTTACGGAACCATTGTTGGTATTCGGCGCAGCAGTATTGGCCTGAGCCGTCACACTGTTGCCGGACACGGTTCTGTCCTTTTCCTTATCCAGGGAAATGGACACGGATGCACTGTTCTGACTGACCTTGATATACTGAATCACCGTATCGTAGCCTGCTGCCTTTGCCACAATCTGATGGAGGCCGTATTCCGCCTTAACCGTACGGCTTATGTCTATGCTCTTCCCATCCAGGTAAACCTCTGCGCCGGAGGGCTCCACCGTAAAAATCAGGGTGCCGTATTTTACCAAATCGTCCTTACGGATGTCCCCCACATCCAGCGTAACCTCCTGATTGCGGACCACTTCGATTTCCTTAACGCCCTCTATTCCGCTGTTGGATAAAAATACCTCATATCTGCCCTCAGGCACCACCAGCAGCATATCCTCCTCAATCCGGCGAATCAGCTTCTGGCCCACTTCAATCCAGCCTCCGATGAAATACTCATCGTTGGTCAGCCTCAAATAGCCATGCCCTTTATTCACCACAATGCTGTAGATGTCGTGTTCAACGCCTCTTACCTCAAGCACATCCTGACTGTTAATATCCATCAGCTCCACTTCTCTGCCCTCCGACAAAATCAGGGCCCTTTGGGACAGCTCATACCATTCATCCGCAATTTTCATCTTTCCTGCGTTTAAATCCAGTTCAAACCTGCCCACCTCATTCATGCCCCAAATCTTATCGGAAACCTGCAGGCTTACCAGCTTTTTATCTTCCTTTAAAAACTGCAGCTCCACGATTTCCCCCTCTGAAAGCTGGGCAAAGGAAATGGCAGAACCATACTTATCATAAAAACGGGAGCTTCCGTCAAAGTTTAAGGTATAATTCTTTTCCTTAAGCAGGTTGAAAAAGGTAATCTTCCCCTCCTGCTTTTTCACCACAACAGCCGTATCCCCGCTGTCATAGGCTCCGGGAGCAAGGGTAACGAAGCCCCCTTTTGTCTCTTCCGTAACCGTTTCCCGGGTCTGCTGATTACTATCACAGCCCCATAATCCGAAAAGGCATAAAAGCGCCAAACATGCGCCAGCCAGCAGTTTCTTTCCTCTTTTGTTCATCCTTCCTCCTATTGTTCACATATACCCTCGGCCTTCTTATGAACAGTATACGGAACAATCCCGCCCTAATGCAAGACCCATTGGAGGAAATTCTGTTCCAGATAATGGTTTTTTTCTTCTTCCTGCTTTAACAGTTTTTCCAGTTTTTCCTGATTTCGCCCGGGAATCCAGGACTTGCTGGAATTATAATAGAAGTTGACAATCTTCCAGAATTTTTCCGGATAAGACAGGCGATAATATAAATCCAGCTTATCCGCCGCCGACAGCTTCCTGTTTTTTTCGTAAGCCTTAAGCATACTTTGCCCCCAGCTTTCCGACCAGTTATTCTTTTCCATGATTTTGCGAAAGAAAAGGCTTAAGTCTCTGGCCGGACTGTCCAGAGTAAATTTTTCAAAATTAATGAAAAATATTCTCTCTCTGGTAAACAGAATGTTATGATGCTGGCACTCTCCATGACAGAAAATCTTTTTGGCCTCTTCCATTTCCTTTTCCATTTTACGGCTTTCTTCCAGTATTTTCCCGGCCTTTTCATAGAAAAAATCATAGTGGCGGCTTAAGAGTCTTTCAAAATCAGTTTTCTGCCCTTTTTCCTTCAAAAAACGGCGGGCCTTCTTCAATTCCCGGTTATGCTTCTCCAACTGAAGAGGAAGCTGAAAAGGAACCAGCCCATATTCTTCTGCCAGCCAGGGCAGACAGGAGGCTTCATGCAGCCTTGCCAACTGTCCCAGGGCCTCTTCACACTCTGCCCTGTCCTTACTGTTGCATTCCTTTCCCTGGCGGTAATCCTTCAGACAATAGGAGGTCATGTCTTCGTCTTTGACCCACAGTTCTCCCTCTCTGGTTCGGATAATATCTTCCACACTGGGATAGCCCCTCTTCTTAATTTCCCTGAGCAGCCTTTCCTGAAGCTCTAACCGCTGTTCATTTCCTCTATATTCTTTCAGGATTTTGATTCCTGTTTTTGTTTCACAAAGAATGGCGCCTCGCCCTTTCCAGGAACGAAGCACCTCGATGTCGTATTTTTCAAGCACACCGACACTTCTGTCATTCATACCTTTCCCCTCCTCATTCCCCTGGCTTTAAGTCATAGGCTATCTTATGAGGAAAAAAAAGTTTTTATGTGTCCTTTTTAAGGTAATTCTCCTTCCATTGTTCTGCCAGCTTAAGTAACACTTCCTTCTGATTGTCTTCGGGGTTTTCCAGTACATGCTCCAAAAGCCCCCTTAAGACGGCTCCCATAGCCTTTCCCGGCTTCATTCCGGCCTCCTTAAGGTCGCTTCCGGTAAGGGCCAGCTCCTTCAGGGTAAGGCAGTCTCCTTCAGCCAGAATCTCTTCGTAAATCTGCTTTACTCTGTCCAGATTTTCTTGCTTCTCCTTTCTGAGATAGCTGCCCTGGGCCAGTAAGTCCGCCTGCTGTACCTGTAAAAATAAATCAAACAGCTCGGGCCCCACCTTGACCACTGCTCTTTTTACCGCCCTTTTCGTGGGCTCCGGCCGTAAATCATGGTATTTTACCAGAACACATACCTTTCCTATGGTGTCATTGTCCATCCGCAGCCGTTTCATGATTTGTTTCGCCATTTTCTCTCCTGCTGCGCTGTGACCGTGGAAGTGGTCGATTCCCTCCTGGTCCCGCTGCCGTGTCCGGGGCTTTCCGATGTCATGGAAAAGCATGGTAAGACGAAGCACCCGCTCCGGCCCTGCATAGGTGAGGCTGTGAAGAATATGCTCTCCCACACTGTAACAGTGGTGAGGATGATGCTGAGGGGTCTTCATGGCTTCATCAAATTCCGGAAAAAACACTGCCGTCAACCCCGTTTCATAAGCCTTTCGCAGATAATCAGGATGTCCCGACTGCAGCAGCTTTACCAGTTCCACCTGAATCCGTTCTGCACTGACCTTTTTCAGATTAGGCGCCAGCTCCTTTATGGCCCGGGCCGTTTCTTCTTCTATTTCATAGCCAAGCTGGGCGGAAAAGCGCACCGCTCGCATCATACGCAGAGCGTCCTCTTCAAAACGGCATCTTGCTTCTCCAACACAGCGGATAATCTTTCTTTCCATATCCCCAATGCCGTCAAAGGCATCGATAAGCCCCTCCTGCTCATTATAGGCCATGGAATTAATGGTAAAATCCCGGCGTTTTAAGTCCTCCAACAGACTGGCGGTAAAAGAAACCTCCTTTGGATGTCTGCCATCCTCATATTCTCCATCAATACGGTAGGTTGTTACCTCATAGCTCACCCGGTCTATCATTACCGTTACGGTGCCATGCTTAAGCCCCGTATCGATGGTTCTTCCAAAAAGGCTTTTCACCTGTGCCGGAAGGGCTGAGGTGGTAATATCCCAGTCCTGGGGCTGCCTTCCCAGAAGACAATCCCGTACACAGCCTCCCACTGCATAAGCCTCATAGCCGGCCTGATGTATTCTGTTTAAAATATCCTTTACCGCTGCGGGCAAGGCAATCTTCACCCTTTCTGGCATACCGTCCCTCCTTGCTTTTAATTTGGCAAACTCTTTTTAGATGCAGTTTAGAATCTATTTAGAAACGTTACTCATCTTTTAGAAAGCCTACACGACACGTTCACATTTATGTTTTATACTAAACTCAAGTCAGACAACTAAGACACGCCTTCTAGGCTTAAGGCCCCGCCTGAGAGGCGAGGCCGATGAATAAGCAGAATGAGAGGAAACTATGAACAAACACCAAACCAATGATAACCCCGACACCCCTCACGAAAAAAACTCTGCCTGGAGTGAATATGCCAGGTTTCATGATAAATTCATAGAGTTGCTTTCCTATGACAGTCAGGGAAGCTTCCAAAAAACCAATGTATGGGATTATTGTTATCTTTAATCCCAATACTCTTTCTCCTTTCATCAACCTTGACGGTTTTGGGCGGCGGGCAGACTGTTTACTACCTCACTTTAGTATGCCCGTCCCCAGTAAACCATTTTTTTCGCCGGTTTGCGGCAGCATACGCAAGTCTCGGATAACTGCTCCTGTTCAAAGGGCATACAGCGGCTGGTTGCTGCGTATTTTTCTTTTATTATATCTTCACATGCCTGCTCTCCGCACCACATGGCTTTTACAAATCCCGGTTTAGTATCCAGAATCTGCTGCAGCTCCTCCATACTCTTTGCCACAAAGGTGCTGGAATCCCGGTGAGCCCTTGCTCTTTCCAGCATTTCCTTCTGTATCTTCGACAGCAGCTCTTCTACGGCAGTCTCCAGTTCATCCAGACTAACCTCCAGCTTCTCGCCGTTGTCACGGCGGCAGATTACGCACTTGTTTGCCTCAATATCCTTGGGGCCGATTTCCACACGAAGAGGAATACCCCGCATCTCCTGCTCAGAAAATTTCCATCCGGGGCTCTTATCGCTGCCGTCCACCTTCACTCTGCAGACAGCGGAGAGACGCACTCTTAATTCCTCTGCCTTTTCCAGTACTCCTTCTTTTTTCTGCATAACAGGGATAATCATGACCTGAACCGGAGCCACTCTGGGAGGCAGTACCAGACCGTTATCATCACCATGAACCATGATAATGGCGCCGATAAGGCGGGTAGTCATTCCCCATGAGGTCTGATGCACATATTTTAAGGTATTGTCCTTGTCCGTATACTGGATGCCGAAGGCTTTGGCAAAGCCGTCCCCGAAATTATGGCTGGTACCGGACTGGAGAGCCTTTCCGTCGTGCATCAGGGCTTCGATAGTATAGGTAGCTTCTGCCCCGGCAAATTTTTCCTTATCGGTCTTGCGCCCCTTAATTACCGGCATGGCAAGCACTTCCTCACAGAAATCAGCGTACACGTTCAGCATCTGGATGGTTCTTTCCTCTGCCTCCTGAGCCGTGGCATGGGCCGTATGTCCCTCCTGCCATAAAAACTCTCTGGAGCGCAGGAAGGGTCTGGTTTCCTTTTCCCAGCGAACCACCGAACACCACTGGTTATAAACCCTGGGCAAATCCCTGTAGGACTGAATATCATTTTTATAGAAATCACAAAACAGAGTTTCCGATGTAGGTCTGACGCACAGCCTTTCCTGCAAAGGATTCAGACCGCCGTGGGTAACCCAGGCCACCTCCGGCGCAAAGCCCTCTACATGGTCCTTTTCCTTCTGCAAAAGGCTTTCCGGAATAAACATGGGCAGGTAGACGTTCTCCACTCCCGTCTCTTTAAACCGGGCGTCCAGTTGACTCTGAATCAGCTCCCAAATAGCATATCCGGCGGGCTTAAGCACCATACATCCTTTTACGCTGGTGTAATCAATCAATTCCGCTTTCTTTACCACATCCGTGTACCACTGGGCAAAATCTGTGTCCATGGATGTAATGGCTTCCACTTTTTTCTTGTTGTCTTTCTCTGCCATGGTTCCTCCTCATTCTTAAGCAAAGTCTTATCAAAGCCTTTGCCTCTTCTTTTTTCTATTATCCTTCTTCCTTATGATAGTAGGGGATTTTCCCCATTTTGTCAAACCTTCTCCTATTCCTATCAAAAGAAAAAGAAAAGGGGTGCAGCATACCTGCTGGTAACAGAACAGATTATGGCAGGCATAGGACAGAATACACAGGGCCAGTGCGATGAAATAAGGCTCTTCTTTGGCCTTTTCGTAAAAATAACGGATACCCCCGATTAAAACCGACAGCCAGGCCCCCAGCCCCAGCAGGCCATAGCACAGCAGATGATTCAGATATTCATTGTGGGCATTGGCCAGAGTAAGGTTTCCCCAAAGGCTTTTTAACTGCTCTGCCGCCTTAGGCACACTGTACAGATAGGGCGAAAAACAATCCGGCCCTACCCCAAAAAGTTTATGTAAAAAAGGAAGCTGCCAAAACTGCTGCCAGCAGACCATCCAGGACAGGCCCCGGTTGTTCCCCCAGTGGTAATCAAAATACAGATAGGGATTGGCGGACTGATAGCCAAACCAGTTAAGCAGATACCCCCTGGTATTCAGGTAAATGAAAGCAACTGCCGCCAAAACCCCCACTCCCAGAACAGGCAAAATTACTCTGCTGCTTTTTTCCAAAAAGAAAAGCTTCTCCTCCATCCTCTCTTTTTCCCTTTTCTCTAAATAGACGCAGCCAGCCAGAGACAGGGCAAAAAGAACCCAGATGAAAATACTCTGGGAGAAAAACAGGGACAGTGTATCCAGAGGTATCATCCGGTGGCTGAACACTCTCTGCAATATCCCCATGCCCCCAAAGGTTCCCCAAAGAAGGGCCATCAATTCACAGAAACGAAGCAATCGTTTTCTTTCGGAAAGAGAAAAACAGCCCAAAAGCAGCATCACTGCACCAATACTTAAAAAAGCGCTGTCACTGTTTTGGGTAACCAGAGTGGCAAAGCTGAGTATTGTATACACTCCCGTTCCCAGCCGAATCCAGAATTTTTCACTGAGATAAAAGATAACAACACCCAGCATAAATACGGTACATACATAGCTGGAATACCATGTTGCCTGCCCTATGGTGGATAAAAATTCCTGCTTTTGCAGCACAGAAAGCCCCACATAAAAGCCCAGAGGGTCAATATCGAAGCGATGAAGAATCCCCAATAAAAAGACCAGCCCGGAAGCGGTAAAATGCACTGCCAGCACCGGCCTTAGCTCAATCTTTTGTCTGGACAGAAGCCAATACAGACCCAGAAGAATCAACTGGGTATACAGTCCCATCTCCCATCCTACAGCCCCTTTTAGGGCAAATTCCTTATAGCCGCTGAACAAAAAAGACATAAGAACACAGGCCCCGTAGGCCAGCATGGCCCTGTCCATAAAGGAAAGCTTAAGGTAATAAAACCTTCTGCCGTTCACGGAAATAATCCCGGAATGCCCTCCTTCCCCAGCCCCTTTTTCAAGCCGTCTGATAAAGAGCCAGGTTATCCCCATTCCTAAAAAAACTATGGAGCTGTACCAAAACAGCATGAATTTTAAGGTTCCTATCCTTTCATATTGGTTGAGAAAAAACAGGGGAAAAAGCCCCCCCATCACGAACAGATAAAGCTGTGCGTTCAACTTTTGTCCGGGGTTTACTTTTTCGACTTTTGGTCGTCTCTTTGACACCATTGCGGCAAATCCTCTCTATCCACGATAAATTCCATTCTTTTTTCTGTAGATGGGTGGCAAAAGCCCAGCCGACAGGCAAAAAGGGCCACCGAAGTGATTCCCCGGGCAGCGGACTCCTGCTGGCTTTTCTGATTCCCATATTTTTTCTCTCCCAGCAAAGGATGTCCCACCGCCGAAAGCTGCGCCCGGATTTGGTGAAAACGGCCGGTTTTCAACCGGATGCGAAGGAGGGAGCAATTCTCCCAGACCGCCTTAGTACAATAACTTAATTCCGCTCTTTTTCCTTCTTTATCCTGTTCATTGGTTATCAGGGCCTTCCCCGAAGCCTTATCCTTTTTCAGGTAATGTACCAGGCTCCCTTCCGGGGAGGGCAAATGGCCAAGGCAAAGGGCCAGATATTCCTTATGAGCCCCTTCCTTTCCTATCTGCCGGCTAAGAGAAGCCGCCGCCTTCTTTCCTTTGGCAAAAACCAGAAGGCCGCCCACGGGCTGGTCCAGCCGATGGATTATACCCAAATAGGGGTCCCGTTCGGACCCCTGCTGTACCAGATAATTTTTTATCAGACTGACCATATCCTGCTCTGCCATTCTGGCGGTCTGGACCGCAAGGCCCACGGGCTTAAGGCAAACCAGAATATCCTCGTCTTCTTCATAAATCTTGAACTGCATATTTTTTGCTCTTTCCTGTCCCTCTAAATCTTGAAACGGTATCCCACTCCCCAAATGGTTTCAATATACTGTGGCTTGGTAGAGTTTCCTTCGATTTTTTCCCGGATTTTTTTGATATGGACCGTAACCGTAGCAATATCGCCTACAGAATCCATATCCCATATTTCCCTGAACAGCTCTTCCTTGGTAAATACATGGTTGGGATTTTCCGCCAAAAAGGTCAGCAAGTCAAACTCCTTCGTGGTAAAGTTCTTCTCTTCCCCGTCCACATAGACCCTTCTGGCCGTCTTATCGATACGAATCCCCCGAATCTCCACAATATCGTTGCTCTTCTGGTTGGTGTTCACCAGACGGTTGTATCTTGCCATATGGGCCTTCACCCGGGCCACCAGCTCACTGGGGCTGAAGGGCTTGGTCATATAGTCATCGGCGCCCAGACCCAGGCCGTGAATTTTGTCAATATCGTCTTTTTTTGCCGATACCATGAGAATAGGAATGTCCTTTTTTCCCCGAATCTGCTTACATACCTCAAATCCATCCAGACCGGGCAGCATCAAATCCAGCACCACCAAATCAAACTCTTCTTCGAGAGCCCTTCTAAGCCCCGTGTCCCCGGTATGCTCTATGGTCACCTCAAAGCCGCTCAACTCCAGGTAATCCTTTTCCAAATCAGCAATCGCCACTTCGTCTTCAATAATTAATATTTTACTCATCTCATCCTCCATTCCAGCCTTGGGCTTCCTTGAACTTGCGTATGACAAAGTTCATGCAGGTTCCTTCTCCCTCTTTACTGGTAGCCCAGATATAGCCCCCATGATCTTCAATTATCTTCTTCACAATAGACAAACCGATACCGCTTCCTCCCTGAGAGGAATTACGGGAAGCATCCGTACGGAAAAACCGTTCAAAAATATTCCCCAAATCCTTGGCGGCAATGCCTTTTCCGTTATCCTCAATCTCTACACGGACGGAATCCGCCTCCTCCAAAAGACAAATATCGATAATGCCCTTTTCCTTGTCCATATACTTAATGCTGTTGCCGATGATATTGTTAATTACCTTCTTTAGCTGCTCCGGGTCGGCTATAATCTGGGTATCCGGGTCCAGCAGATTGGTGTAATTTAGCTGAATGTTCTTGGACTCCAGCTCCAGCCCCACATCCTCCACACAGTCATTAAAATAATCCGTCACATTAATGCAGTGGAAATGGTAGGGAATCCGATTCGAATCGATTCCGGAGTAAAAGGTCAGCTCACTGATTAGCCGGTCCATATCACAGGCCTTGGTATAGATGGTCTTGATATAACGTTCCATCTTTTCCGGCGTGTCCGCCACCCCGTCGATAATTCCTTCCACATACCCTTTAATGGAAGTAATGGGGGTCTTCAAGTCGTGGGAAATATTGCTTACCAGCTCCTTATTCTGCTTCTCGTTCTCCAGCATCTCTTCCTTGGATTCCTTCAGCTTAAGCCGCATATCCTCATAGCTCTGGTAAAGCTCCCCCATTTCCCCGTGGTCATTATTCTTTCGTTCCAGGACGTAATCGAAATCTTCCCTGGCAATATGGTGCATGGCCACATTCATCTCATTAATCGGCAAAAAGACGCCTTTTCGTATCCACTGGGTCAACATAACGCTGGTAAACAGCAAAATTAATACAATAGCGGTAAAGAGATAAAAAATCAGTGTTTTCGATATTACGCTGCTTACCTTGGTGACGATAAAAATACTTCCCGGCGACCCGTCCGAAAAAGTAAAATCAATCTTCTTTACCAGCTTCTGCATATCATTATAATAATATCCGCCGTCTGCTCCCTCATAATTGCTGCCATATTCCGGCAGACGGTCAAAAATCCGTGAAGCCGCCATCTCATTACCGGCGTAATATATCTCGTCCTGCTTTCTTACAATTAAATAAGAAGCACTCTCCTCCAACTCCCGGTTAATCTGGCCCAGATAATTTATGTCCAAAAACCGGGCTGAATCCATATCCACCTGTGCCTTCAGCTTGTAAAAGGCCTCATCCGTCAGTTTCCCAAAAGAAGAAAGGGAATCTGAAAGCATGGTGTAATCTTTTATTTCAATTCCATAGTTTTTGCTCTCGCTGTCAATTACATAAAAGCTGATGCCTGCAAAGGCTATGGCAGTCAGTATGACCGGTAAAATAATGATGGTTACAAAAGTAATCCAAAGTCTTGTCTTAAATTTCAAAAAAATTCCGCCTCCTGTTCTTGCCTTCCAGTTTATATTATCACATTTTTTATTTATGGGCATAAAACAAACTCAATATTATTCTAAAAAAAATATAAATATGGTTTTCAACTTTTTTCAAAAAAATGATTGACAGACATAAAATTATTTTGTATGATACCAATATCGATAATGATTACTGTTTTTGAAAGGAGGATTTATGGCTTTAAAATACAGCAGGCAACGTGAAGCGATTAAGGAATTCATGCTGAGCCGCAAAGACCATCCTACGGCCGATATAGTTTACATGAATGTCCGTAAGGAATTCCCTAATATAAGCCTTGGAACGGTTTACCGTAATTTGACGCTCCTTTCCGATATGGGTGAATTATCAAGACTTCGCATAGGGGATGGAGTGGACCACTTTGACGCCATTACCGCTCCGCATTATCACTTTGTTTGCCAGGAATGCGGTTCTGTTCATGACCTTGACCTTCCTGTCGTGGATTCCTTTAATGAAGCTGCAAGCAAAGAATGTGACGGCCTAATTGAAGGTCATGTAGCATATTTTTATGGTAAATGCAAGGATTGTTTAGATGGTTGTACTAATTAGCATTTTTTAGCAAATTTTAGTATTAATTGTTGAAATAAGCCTTTGCTTAATTTATTCAGGGTGTTATAATTTAATTACCAAATTTTATAAGATAAAGAAAAGGAGACAAAATTATGAAGTATGTATGTTCTGTATGTGGTTATGTTCATGAAGGAGAAACTGCTCCTGAAAAATGTCCTATGTGTGGTGTAGGCGCTGAGAAATTCGTTCTGCAGACCGGCAAAAGAGAATGGGCTTGCGAGCATGTAGTTGGTGTAGCTCAGGGCGCTCGTGAAGACATCATGATGGATTTAAGAGCTAACTTTGAAGCTGAGTGCTGCGAAGTAGGTATGTACCTTGCAATGGGTAGAGTAGCTCACAGAGAAGGATACCCTGAAATCGGTTTATACTGGGAGAAGGCAGCTTTGGAAGAGGCTGAGCATGCAGCAAAATTTGCTGAGTTATTAGGTGAAGTTATCACTCCTTCCACCAAGAAAAACCTTGAGATGAGAGTAGAAGCTGAATGTGGCGCTACTGCTGGTAAGTTCGACCTTGCTAAGAGAGCAAAAGAACTTAACCTTGACGCTATCCATGACACCGTACATGAAATGGCTAAAGACGAGGCTCGTCACGGAAAAGCATTTGAAGGTCTGTTAGAGAGATACTTCGGCTAAGATTTACCGGAATTTGAACATAGGAGGACAGGTTTTGCGGCCTGTCCTTTTTTTGCGTTTTTGTACTTTTTTGCTTTTTTGTTCTGCTGGGTTCGGTCGGGGATTCCATGCGGTGGTTTATCATTTGGGGTTTATTTAGGAGGGATGCAGGGGTGATGCTGGTTTGGAAGGTTATTTTATTTCAGGTGAGAATGGTGTATAATACTTTTATATTGTTTAGCTTGAATCCCTTGTAGGTATTGCCAAACAACTTTGAAGGGTAAGCCATGGAAAAAGAAAAGGAGGTATGCACTATGTTAGCAGCAGTAAAAGGAATTTTACACGGGAATACAGTTATTATTGAAGACGATGATATAAGTAAATATGATGGGGCGGAGGTTATTGTTACCTTATTAACTTATCCTCAGGAGAAGACTGAGAAAGTACCTATTGATTGGGATAGTTTTGTCATTCCCAGTGAAAGGGGCAAAAATGTTGATGGATATATGAGGGATATGCGTGAAAGTGATAAATTATGAAAAGGTAAAATCTCTTTCAAAACGGATATGAAAGCAATAAAAAATGGTAGTTGAATTTAAGCTATAAAAAAGCCTAAACTGTGAACATCCTTGTAGATTCTAACATTTTTGCAGATTAAGCACTCAAAACAACGATGATTTTTGACGCTTTGGTACCCTAATTTCTTATGGCTATATAAAACGATACGGTCTCAAGGAAAGACCATAATATGTGAGGGCGAAAACACTTGTTGCTTTCGTCCTCTTGTCTGCCACATAAGTAGGAACAGACACACTTGCCAACGGTGGGTAAAACCCGTTCAGACCGTTGATGATGTTTTATTAAAGTGTAATTCTATTTTAGTCAACAGACATGAAAATGGTTTTCCATATTTTAAATATTCAATAACAGCAAAAACGAAGCTGCCACTTCACGATTTTACAATCGCTGAAGCGACAGCCCCATTGCAGTTTGTTTTTAAATTGTGCTTAACAGTCGTTATCATCTTCACCAAAAACACTTTCTGATGAAGATAAAATGTGTAGTTCTCCTGTATCCATAGCCATATTGTCAGATACCGAAAAAGCCTGTCTTGCCGTTAAATAGGTCAAAACAGAAACCCATACTCGCATCTGCCTTTCTGTTTAATCGTCACACCATCCAAACCCCAAGTCAGGAACCCAATATATATCTGCACAAAATCTGTCTTTTTGTTTCTTCTGTTTTGCCTCATTAGATTGCCGAGCTTTGTACGCCTTGTTATTCGGATTGTTCTGGTTCGCATAATCATTGAGCTGCTGTTTTGTATGCGTCTTCCCAGAAACCCCTCTGCTTTTAGACATAGTTCTCCTCCTTTCACCTTGATTCCAAAAATTAATACGCACTGGATAGCGGACAACCGTGTGTCACCTTCTTAGCTGAACCCATAATCAATATGGATTATCCTCGCCTTTACTGCTCTCTCAAGGGTGGAGAATAATTTCTGTCTGCTAATCAGAAGAAATTATCTAATCATATTTTACTCTAAAAGTATAGTTGTTTTCAATGACATATCTTGAAATTATTATATTTAATTTTATAAAATTTTTTTAGAAGGTTTGAGTTACTAACAACTTACAACTAAATTTTGCAGTGATAAGGAAGTATAGAAACAGCTTATCTTTAACGCAGACAGGCAGGTGCAAACAAAAAGCAGAGAACTCATTACTCAATTGGTGAGTACTTCTCTGCTTTGTTGAAATATAGAAACATTTATTTTTAGGAAAGATTAACTTGTATCAAAAAGCTCTCAGAAAGCATTCCCCCAACTTGATTAAGCTAAATATTTCTCATTATTAGCATAATCATAAAGTAATCTTATTACTTCTGATAAAATATTAAAAACTTTAGTTTCCCAATTGGAAAATTCCTCTGCTGTTACCCCTGAACGAAAATTTCCATGTGCTATTGAATTTCTTCGATTTACCAATGCATCAATATCACTTTGATAATCATCAAATAAATTTATGGGTAACCCTATTTTATATAAGTTTTTCTGCAATACTATGTACCATAAATTAGATTCTGTATCTATTATTTGATCATCAATATTTAGTTCTTGTTCTTTAAAATCTTCAACCTTTTCCATGAAATCAACACGACGATATAAACGATGTAAGCGGGTATCCTCTGGCAGTTCTTTACGAAAAACTTCACATTTTCGATCCAAATTTTCATAAGCAATAAATTCTTTGTGCATACTCGCTACCAACAGGCCCGTATTTACATCTTTACGATTTAATCCTTGTGAATTTATATACTGTACATATGTCTGCAAACAAATTTTTATATATCCTTCTAGATGTGAGTACAGTATTAATACTAAACTTTTTCTATATTTATTTCTATTTTCTTCTACAATTTCGTTTAATTGATTCTTGAAAAAAGCAAGTTCTTCTTGTCGCCAAGCTAACTCAACCTCAAGCGCCGCCCTCAAATCATCTGCCGTCAAGAATCCTCCCCACTCCTTCCGTAAACAACTTTATTCTTGTTTTTACTCCATTCACACTTCCTGTCTTATATGATTGAAGCTCTGTTCCATATTTAATTTGATTGATGGCCTCTATAATTGCTTTAGGACAATCATATGATATTACTCGCTCTATCAAAGACGCAATTGAAACAGCAATACCATCAAAATAGTAAAGTACAAATTCATTTTTTATAGTTCCATTAACTGTTTTCCCTGAAAAAACTTCTTCACCCCAATTCTCATTTATACACTTGAAAGTCTGATTAAATATATTTTTTTCTTTTTCATAATCGAATTGAATTTCTTCCGTTGTTATTTTTTCCAAATATCGTGTCAAATATTCTGTTACAGGGTATTTGTAATTTTCAATATCATTTTTAATAGCAAAAAATCTTAAAATGAGTTCTTGATCATATCTTGTTTTTCTTTTATCTGGTGCAATCCTATTAATAACAGACTTAAAATCCTCATTTTTGCTACACTCCTCTAAAAAATCAATTCCCTTAGAGCCCAATAATCTAATTGTACAATTCCGTATTTCCTGAGCAGACAAGAGTTCACCACCTGTATTCAATCGCTTAAACATATGATATTTTAGAGAAATATCACTCTCTTTCTTAATTACTTCCATACGAACAAAACTTCTTTTTATTTTTATTTGTAAAGCTTTTGGCAACTTATCAAATGTTAATCCATTTAAATCTTTGACTATATCACATCCATGCAATTCTAAAAAATCATCTTCGGTATCACCTAAGCGTTCTCCTCTAAAATGTAAATAACTAGATATTCTTTGTAATCCATCAATCAATTCATAAACCCCATCGTCTGTCTCTATAACAAAAATCGGTGGAACAGGCATCTCTAAAATCAATGACTCCACAAAGCGTGATTGCTTTTCTTCTTCCCATCTAAAGAGTCTTTGATAATCTGGTGAAATAGTTAATTCCTTATTTTGATACATATCATATAGTTCATTAAATGATACATCTAAACTTTTAGTTCTAATCTTAATAATTTGACTATCTACATTTTCAATTAAATTTTCTATCGCCATACCTTCCCTCTCTGTATAAAACTTCCTACTTTGTGTAACCATGCTTTTATTATAACAAACTTTGCGAAATTAACAATCTTTTTATATTG
This sequence comes from Lachnospiraceae bacterium, assembly GCA_050873745.1. Taxonomy (GTDB): domain Bacteria; phylum Bacillota; class Clostridia; order Lachnospirales; family Lachnospiraceae; genus SFDP01. The sequence goes on from JBNMJJ010000004.1 coordinate 18,498, forward strand.
TTACGCATTGAATACTATTTTTGAGTGCCAAATATCATTATCAATACGACCACAATATACAGGCAAATGTGAGAGTCAAAATACCTTTTCAACATCAGCCGTACTTTTACCCCACTTTCATATCTATATCGTCATTCTCATCATATTTCTCGTCATTCTCGTCAAATTTGTTGACTCGATTGACGAGAAAGGGATATAATATAATTGGAAAATTTAGTTGAAGGAGATAACCCGTGTTTTTTCAAGAGAGTGAAACGATAGAACTAAAAGAAATCGTAATGGAAGACATTAAGAAAGAAATTATAGCTTTTGCAAACAGCAAAGGCGGAACATTATATATTGGTGTCAGAAAAGATGGAACTGTAATTGGAGTAGAAAACCCGGACAGTGTGGCACTGCAAATCAGCAACATGGTCAGAGATGCAATCAAACCTGATTTAACAATGTTCCTCCACTATGAGACACTGGAAGAGGATGGAAAGAAAATCGTTTCCATTGACATCCAGCAGGGAACTGAACGGCCTTACTATATTGCTAAAAAAGGACTGCGCCCGGAAGGTGTTTATATCCGTCAGGGCTATTCCTCTGCACCGGCTACTGCTTCAGCGATTCGACGCATGATTAAGGAAACTGATGGAGAGCGTTTTGAAGAAATGCGTTCCCTGGAACAGGAATTGACCTTTCAGGCAACCGCCAAAGAATTTAAACGCCGCAGCATCGACTTTGGGCCACAACAAATGCAAACATTAAAATTATTGAATCATGACGGCATTTTTACAAATCTGGGCTTACTGCTGTCCGAGCAATGTGTGCATACCATTAAAGCGGCAGTTTTTCAAGACACTGCTCAAAGTATATTTAAAGACCGCCACGAGTTCACAGGTTCCCTTATGCAACAGCTCAATGAAGTCTATGATTTTATTGATTTCCACAATCAGATTCATGCAACATTTGATAAACTTCTGCGTGTTGATACCAGAGATTATCCAGAGGTTGCCGTTCGGGAAGCATTGCTTAATTTATTAGTACATCGGGATTATACTTTTCGGGCAAGTTCATTAATCAGTATATATTCTGATAGAATTGAGTTCATCTCTATTGGCGGCCTCTTGCCCGGAATTGACCTGGAAGATGTGATGATAGGGCTTTCTGTATGCAGAAATCAGAACCTGACCAATGTGTTTTATCGTTTACAGCTTATTGAGGCTTACGGAATCGGTCTTAGCAAAATAATGAAAGCATATGAAAATTCGGCCAAAAAACCAATGATTGAAAATACCAATAATGCCTTCAAGATTACCCTGCCAAACATTAATATACAATCCGATTTAAAAGAAACAACAGTGCCCAAAGCCGCATATACCTTGACCAGAGATGAAATCACGGTACTGGATTATGTAAAAACCCATGGCTTTGTTACAAGAATAGAAGTAGAAAAGCAGTTTCAAGTCAGTGCTTCCACCGCATCCCGTCTGCTTCGGTACATGGTAGCAAAAGATATGCTTGTGCAACATGGAAAAGGTAAAAGTATTAAATATGGTTTGCCAAAATGAATTTATTTCCTTTGAAGTAATAAAGGCATCCACATTTCTGTGAATGCCTTTACGCCAAATACATGGCTACTAGCTTCCTAACGCTAGCTTTACCGTACTATTATTATACATAAACCCATAATAAAATGCAATATTTGTAAAAATATTTTTGAAAAATTTATAGTTTCAGCCACACAAACAGTTTCTTTCGCCCCATCATCGATAATGCCTTGTCTGCAATCTTCTTCCGTCCCTTAAACGCCATCTTACAATAAAATCTGGCTATTACACTTTTAATATCATCAATTTTTCCAAAAACCTTAAATATCTTCATAACATCCAGATAGTTTAATTTTCCATGTGATAACCTCCCCATAACCATAATATCCTGAAAATTATTCAAACTGGATTTTTGTTTTAATCGAAAACGAGTAATGAGTTCCAAGTGCGCACACTGATTTCTTACTTCTTTCAGTATATATAATGCTTGTTCAAAGGCAGCTGCATCCTTGAGTTCCAATCCAAAATCTCCCAATACTTTTTCTTTTACTATATCATCAAGAAATACAAATGTATAATACAAACTTCCCAACGGTAATGATTTGATTACAACCCAAAAAGGCGGATTTACATATTGCTTTACATATTCTTTATCTGCTTTCAATTGGTCTATGAACGACTTTTTCTTAACCTTTCCATTTGGAAAATATAGTGTTGGGCGAAATAAATCAAAAGAACCAAATATATTACTCATATGCTTATCTGCCGGATTCGGGGCTTTATAATAACTCCGGTCAATATAATTCATTGTATCCGCTGCATTACAACAATACACGCTTGCAAAATTATATGAAATAGACGTTCTCAATCTGGATTCAATATCAAAAATCTTGAATAGTGTATATTTCTTCAATTTCATATCAAAGAAAAACAAATCCACAAAATCCTCAAAATAAACGCCTTCGTATAACTTCACAGGTGAATTCTTCTTTAGTAAAATAGACTCAAAGCCATTTATCACATCAAAGTAATTATATTTCTTTAAAATCTCCGTTGCCTTTCTCCGATTTCTGAACCTTAGTTTTCTTCCATCAAGACCTGCAATCTGTTCTTCTATTGTCTTAAAATCCTTTGTAACTGGCATACCGCTCCCCAAGTATAATTTATTAACCAAAAAATTCCCTCACCCCTTTTAACTCTGAAGAAATCAATAGGTTTATCAACATCTTTATCATATCATCCTAAGCCCTTTTGTCAATATTTTCCCCTACATGACACCTGACCACCCCTGAAAAAATAAGCGCCGAGCCCTGGAGCAAACTTTCCTCCCAAAGCTCAGCGCTTATAAAAACTCACGAACATCTTCCCTCTTACACTTCCCGAATCGTCTGATTAATCACCAGCTTTTTCCGGGTATTCAACAACGTTGCCAGATAGGAGAAAGCACTGTTCGACATAATTACCGCCTCACACTGGCTCATAAGCTGCATATCGATATAGTTCTTTCCTCCCATGTTTCCTTCCACAAACACCGTTTCACCGAATTTATCCAGTCCCAAATCCTTCCTGTTTTCCTTACACCAGGCAATATCATCTGAAAAAACAAAAACTGTCCATTTCTGAATATCCCCCCCCATATCCGGTGTAAGCATCAGCTTCCTGCCAAACTCCTCTACTCCTTCCAGAAAATAAGAACTGTCCAGCGCAGAGCCAATAGTTACATAATCGCCTCTTCTGATGTGCATACATACGGAAGGCCTGGTCAGGATTGCCTCAAGATATGCCTTATTCGTTGAATCCTCCAGAGGCGGAAAGGTAAATTCCCGAAGAAAATTATCCTTATATTTTTCCATCCACCATTTATTAATCCAGTAGCCATGAAAATAAACATCCCCCGGCGCCCCAATTATCGCATGGTCATACTTGTGGGTAGAAACATTTACCACACGCCCGGAAAAAGGATTAAAGTGCATATGTGCAGGGCCAACCTCTGACACCATATACATGTCCATTCCATTCTCTAAAAGAATCTGGGGAATGCTTTTTCCGCCCTTTTTCTCCTCCAGCATATAGGCCCATACGTCATCGTCAAAACACTCACTGACAAAATGAGGCTTTATCCCGAATACCTTCCCCAACTCATACCCGTTATGAACCGTGTTCACGGCAAAATAAGAATCGTCCATATACATAATATCTCCGGGAAAGGACAGCTCATAATATTTTGCAAAAATATATTGGAATGCCTGATTAGCCAATCCGCCGTTTAAAAATTGTATTTTCACCCTATCCTCCATAATGCCGCCCTGCGGCATCCCAAATCCATAGAAAAGTGCCTTCCTACAGCTTTGACAGCATACTGTCAATCTCTTCATCCTGGGGCAATATTCCCTTTAACTGCGTAAGAATCATCCTGGCAGCATCCTTTTCGCCTGCTGCAATATAGTCCGCCGCCTTCCTTTTAAGCTGTTCTCCCAACTGATATAATTCATTC
>JBNMJJ010000005.1:0-21326 GCA_050873745.1 Lachnospiraceae bacterium
AAATAATATTTACCAATAAAATCCGCTGATTTTTCTACTTATTTGCTTGACGTAATGAATTTATTCTTATATAATTGTAACGATATTTTCTAACACACAGCAGATGGAATCTGCAGATAAAAACAGTTTACCTTATATAATAGATATTAGGTATTGAAGAGGAGGTGTATCGCATATGAAAATGACATTTCAGCCCAAAAAGAGACAGAGGTCCAAGGTTCACGGCTTCAGAGCAAGAATGAGTACTCCAGGAGGAAGAAAAGTTTTAGCTGCAAGACGTGCTAAAGGAAGAAAAGTGTTATCTGCTTAGGCCGCATTTATGTGGCCTTTTTTTCTCTGTATACGAGAATTGAGGATTTTTCAGTGAATTTTTCAGAATCATTAAAGAAAAACAGTGATTTCCAGATGGTTTACCGCAACGGCAAATCCTATGCCAATAAGTATCTTGTAATGTATGTGTTGGAAAATAACAGCGGTAGGAACAGACTGGGGATTTCTGTCAGCAAGAAGGTAGGCAACAGTGTGGTAAGGCATCGTGTTACCAGACTGCTGCGGGAAAGTTACAGGCTACACGAGAACATATTTAATAGTGGTTTAGATATAGTAGTCATTGCAAGAAACAGTGCGGCCAAAGCAGGTTATGCAGAAGTAGAGAGCGCACTATTACATCTTGGAAAGCTTCATAAAATTTTGAAAATCTTTTTTTATTATGATTAGAGAAAAGATGTTGAAGCAGGTTAGGATTAAGATGAAGAAAATTTTGATTGTTTTAATTAGATTCTATAGAAAGTATATTTCTCCTATAAAAGGAACAAAATGTCCTTATTTCCCCACCTGTTCAGAATATGGAATGGAAGCCATTGAAAAGTATGGCGCCATTAAAGGCGGCTTTCTGGCGATTTATAGGATAATAAGATGCAATCCTTTTTCAAAGGGTGGATATGATCCTGTTCCCTAAAGTAGGATACAATAAGGAGGAAAAATTTTGTTAGGTATTTTATTAACGCAAAATAATGGGGTTATTATAGGGCCTATATCAAGATTATTGGGTTATTTAATGGAAGGAATCTTTTTTGTCATTGATAAAATCGGGATTCCGAATATTGGGCTTGCCATTATTCTTTTTACTATTGCCATTAACGTTTTAATGCTGCCTCTGACGATTAAGCAGCAGAAATTTTCCAAATTAAATGCAAAAATGAACCCTGAAATTCAGGCGATTCAGAAAAAATATCAGAACAAAAAGGATAATAATGCGGCTATAGCGATGAATCAGGAAATTCAGACCGTATATGCAAAATATGGAGTGTCGCCTACGGGAAGCTGTCTTCAGCTTTTGATTCAGATGCCCATTTTGCTTGCCCTTTATCGTGTAATTTATGCGATGCCTGCCTATGTTTCCAAAATTAAAGAAGCATTTTTTCCCTTGGTGGACGAGCTGATTGCCCAGCCCGGCAGTGTTGAATTTATTCAGAGCTTCAAAAATTCCGGTATGTATGCCAAACAGTTTGCCAATGATTTATTCGTCAGCGGCAATATGGAATATATGCAGAATACTTATATCGATTGTTTAAATAAGGCATCTACCAGTGAATGGCTGAGTATTTCTGAAAAATTTCCTTCACTTGCAGGGGATGTATCTTCTACTTTAGGAAATCTGGACGTTTATAATTCCTTTTTAGGATTGAATATCGGAAATTCTCCTTCCTATATTATCAGTGATGCGTTAAGAACGGGTTCTTATATTTTGGTGATTGGGGCGGCTTTAATTCCTATTTTATCTGCGGTTACTCAGTGGGTCAACGTTAAACTGATGCCTTCAGCAGCAGCTTCATCAGGAAATAATGATGCGGTGGATGTAACAGCGCAGTCCATGCGGACAATGAACATGATTATGCCCGTAATGTCTGCTGTATTCTGCTTTACTTTACCTGCAGGTATGGGTATTTACTGGATTACCGGTTCTGTGGTGAGGTCCGTTCAGCAGGTTTTGATTAATAAGCATATCGACAGAATGGATATTGATGCCATGATTGAAAAGAACATGGAGAAGAATAAGAAGAAGCTGGAAAAGAAAAAGGAACAGGCTGAAAAACTGAATTCCTACGCTTCTCTTAATACTAAAAATGTTACCAGTACAAAAACCCAGGCAGAAAAGGAAGAAGCTCTTCGCAAGGCCCAGGAATTTAACAACAATGCAAAACCTGGCAGTATTGCCGCTAAGGCCAACATGGTAAAAAGATACAACGAAAAAAATAATAAGTAATGGACTTCTTTATGGATGAAAGGAGAGTTAATCGTGGAATTTGTAGAATTTAGTGCAAAAACAGTGAGTGAATGTATAACCCTTGCCTGCCAGGAATTGATGGTAACCAGTGATAAGCTGGAATATGAAGTGGTTAATGAAGGTTCTGCCGGTTTCCTCGGATTTAATGCAAAGCCAGCGGTAATTAAAGCCAGGTCAAAATCCTCTGTTGACGGCAGAGTAAAGGATTTTTTAAAGGATGTATTTGCAGCAATGAATTTAACCGTTGTTGTGGACGTTAAATATGATGAGGCGGAAAGAAGCATTGATGTTGATTTAAAAGGAAATGAGATGGGTGTCCTTATTGGGAAAAGAGGTCAAACACTGGATTCTCTGCAGTATCTTGTTTCCCTGGTAGCGAATAAGGATGTTGAGAATTATATCAGAGTTAAGGTAGATACTGAAAATTACAGACAGAGAAGAAGAGAAACTCTGGAAAATCTTGCAAAGAATATTGCTTTTAAGGTTAAGAGGACTAAGAGAAGCGTATCTTTAGAGCCCATGAATCCTTATGAAAGAAGGATTATACATAGCGCTCTGCAAGGAGACAGATTTGTCACTACTTACAGTGAAGGTGAAGAACCTTTCCGCCGGGTAGTGGTTACGTTGAAGAAATAAATTGTATGGGCCCCTGTTTTACAGGGGCCTTTAAATGAAAGTAGGATAAGAATGGCTTTGAAAAGTGATACGATTGCTGCAGTGGCTACAGCATTGAGTGATTCCGGAATAGGAATCATCAGAGTGAGCGGCAGTGAAGCAATTTCTATTGTAAATACAATATATAAATCAAAAGGAAAAGAAAAATTAACAGATTATAAGAGCCATACCATTCATTATGGTTTTATTTATGATGAAGCTGAGTTGGTGGATGAAGTAATGGTATCTGTTTTCAAAGCTCCCAGAAGCTACACCACTGAAGATACGGTAGAAATTAATTGTCATGGCGGTGTTCTTGTGGTACGAAAGGTTCTTGATTTAGTGATAAAAAAAGGAGCCAGAATTGCGGAACCGGGTGAGTTTACCAAACGGGCATTTTTAAATGGAAGAATTGATTTATCCAAGGCCGAAGCGGTTATGGATATTATTCATGCTAAAAATGATTTTGCCCTTAAATCGTCGGTAAAGCAGATAAGAGGAAGCCTTTACCGGCTGATTAAGGAATTGAGGGCTGAAATTTTATATGAGATTGCTTTTATTGAATCTGCCCTGGATGACCCGGAGCATATCAGTTTGGACGGCTATACAGAAAAGCTGTTGGAAAAAAATGATGCTTTAATTCATCGGGTAAATCGTTTATATTTATCAGCAGATAATGGTAAATTACTGAAAGAAGGTATAGATACGGTTATTGTGGGTAAACCGAACGCCGGAAAATCTTCTTTATTGAATCTTCTGGTGGGTGAGGAGAAAGCCATTGTTACGGATATTGCGGGAACCACCAGGGATGTTATTGAAGAGAGAATTAGTCTTTCCGGGATTGGCCTAAATATTATCGATACCGCCGGTATACGAAGTACAGAAGATGTGGTGGAAAAAATCGGTGTGGAAAGGGCAAAGAGTTATGCTCTGGATGCAGATTTAATCATCTATGTTGTAGATTCTTCTGTGTCTTTGGACGACAGCGATAAGGAAATATTAAATTTAATCCAGGAGAAAAAGGTTATTGTTTTATTAAACAAAAGTGATTTGGAGCCTGTGGTTTCTGAAAAGGCTATAGAAGGGTATTTTGTTAATCAGGAATCGAATGTAAGGATAATTAAAACCTCCACTAAGGAAGGTATCGGAATGGATTCTTTGGAAGAGGTAATAAAGGAAATGTTTTTCCAGGGGCAGCTAAAGATGAATGATGAGGTTATTTTAACGAATCTTCGTCAGAAGGATGCTGTGAAGGATGCTTTGGATAGCTTAATGATGGTGAAAAAAAGTTTAGAGGATGAAATGCCTGAGGACTTTTTATCCATTGATTTGATGGGAGCATATTCTTCCCTTGGCCTTGTAATAGGTGAAGAGGTGGAAGAGGATGTGGTGAATGAGATTTTTGCTAAATTTTGCATGGGAAAGTAGCGTGAGAAGAACTTCTAGAGCTCACGCCAGTGGGCGTTTCTCTAAGAAGTTCTAAGTCTCACGCCCGGAGAATGCTCATATTTTGAGCATTCTCCCCGTATGTGGAGGAATGTGTAAGAAGTAAATTTTCCCTGTGGATTTGAGATACCGTAAAGCGGCATTATAGAAGGTTACGAGGTAATTTAAAATGAGTCGAATCAGAGAAAAAGTAGATGTCTGTGTAGTTGGGGCAGGGCATGCCGGATGTGAAGCTGCTTTGGCGGCAGCCAGACTTGGATTGAATACGGTTATTTTTACGGTCAGTGTGGACAGTATTGCTTTAATGCCCTGTAATCCAAATATAGGCGGAAGCTCTAAAGGGCATCTGGTGAGAGAAGTGGATGCGCTGGGCGGAGAGATGGGAAAGAATATCGATAAGACCTTTATCCAGTCTAAGATGCTGAATATTTCTAAAGGGCCTGCAGTTCATTCTCTGAGAGCTCAGGCAGATAAAGCGGATTACACCAGAGAAATGAGAAAGGTTTTGGAGAATCAGGATAATCTCACCATTAAACAGGCTGAGGTTACGGACATTTTGACTTTAGAAGATTTAGAGCATCTGGATGAAGAAAACAGAGTAACGGAATATGAAAGAATATCAAATTCTTTTACTGTGGGCGGCGTTAGAATTTATACAGGTGCCGTCTATGAATGTAAGGCGGTGGTTCTTTGTACAGGAACCTATTTAAATGCCAGATGTCTTTGCGGAGAAGCCATTACCTATACGGGTCCGAATGGGCTGCAGGCGGCTACTCATTTAACCAATTCTTTAAAAAAGCTTGGTGTGGAAATGAGAAGGTTTAAGACCGGCACTCCTGCCAGAATGGATAAAAGGAGTATTGATTTTTCTAAAATGGAGGAACAGTTTGGGGATGAGCGTATTGTTCCTTTCAGTTTCAGTACGAATCCCGATTCGATTCAAAAGGAACAGATTTCCTGCTGGCTGACCTATACGAATGAAAAGACCCATGAAATTATTAACCAGAATTTAAATCGTTCACCTATTTATGCAGGAATCATTGAAGGAACCGGACCCAGATACTGTCCTTCCATAGAAGACAAGGTTGTAAAATTTTCGGATAAACCAAGGCATCAGGTATTTATTGAACCGGAAGGGCTTAATACGAATGAAATGTATGTGGGAGGAATGTCCTCTTCTTTGCCGGAGGATGTTCAGCTTGCCATGTATAGAACGGTTTCCGGCCTGGAAAATTGTAAGATTGTCCGTAATGCTTATGCTATAGAATATGATTGTATTAATGCAATGCAGTTATATCCTACTTTGGAGTTTAAAAACATTAAAGGTCTTTTTAGCGGCGGACAGTTTAATGGGAGCAGTGGGTATGAAGAAGCGGCGGCCCAGGGGTTAGTTGCCGGTATCAATGCAGCTTTATCCGTAAAAGGAGAAGAACAGCTTGTTCTTGACCGTTCGGAAAGCTATATCGGTGTTTTGATTGATGACCTTGTCATTAAGGAGAATTTGGAGCCTTATCGTATGATGACTTCCCGGGCGGAGTATCGTCTGCTTCTTCGTCAGGACAATGCCGATTTGCGTCTGAGGGAAAAGGGATATAAGGTTGGCCTGATTTCAAAAGAAGAGTATGACTATGTTATCTATAAAAAGGAAGCTATTGCCAAAGAAATAGAACGGTTGAAAAAAGTAAGCATTGGTGCGGCGAAAGAAAATCAGGAATTTTTAACCAGACATAATTCTGCTGTATTAAAAAGCGGTTCCAATTTGGCAGAGCTTTTATGTCGGCCGGAATTGACTTATGAAATTCTTGGTGAAATAGATTCGGAGAGAAAACCATTATCGTCAGATATAATAGAACAGGTAGATATAGAAATAAAATATGAAGGATATATGGCTAGGCAGTTACGTCAGGTGGAGCAGTTCAAAAAGATGGAAAAAAAGAAGATTCCTGAGAATTTGAATTATGAAGATGTACCCAGTCTGCGTATAGAAGCCAGACAGAAGTTGATAAAATATCGTCCTGTAAACTTAGGGCAGGCATCCAGAATTTCTGGGGTTTCTCCTGCGGATATTTCTGTTTTGCTTGTTTATTTGGAAAATTTAAGAAATCGATAGTAATTGATATATAAGGATTTTAGGAATATGGAAAAAAAAGATTTTCTTTTTCGGGAAGTAAATAAAATAGGTATCAGCTTATCAGACAAACAGATTGAGCAGTTTTTAATCTATTATGATTTACTGATAGAATGGAATTCTTTTATGAACCTTACGGGTATTACTGAATTTGAAGAGGTTGTAATAAAGCATTTTGTAGACAGCCTTACTTTAGTTAAAGCAATCGACTTAAGTGGGGAGTTGTCTTTAATTGATGTGGGAACTGGAGCAGGTTTCCCCGGACTTCCTTTGAAGATTGCTTTTCCCCATTTGAAGGTAACTTTGCTTGACTCTTTGCAGAAGCGTATTAATTTTTTGAATGAGGTTATACATAAGCTCTTTCTTAATGGAATTGATACTATTCATGGAAGAGCAGAAGATTTTGCTAAACCGGATAAATTACGGGAATCTTATGATTTATGTGTATCCAGGGCAGTAGCTAATTTAGCTACTCTATCTGAATATTGTCTGCCTTTCGTAAAAATAGATGGAAGTTTTATTTCATATAAATCAGAAAAATTATCAGAGGAATTATTAGAGGCTAAAAAAGCAACTTCTGTTTTAGGAGGAGAAACAGTAAATCAGATAGACTTTTCTTTAAGTGAAGGAAGCATTTATCGTAATTTAGTTGTAATAAAAAAAGTAGATAAAACTCCCAATCAGTATCCCAGAAAATCTGGTACTGCAAGTAAGAAACCTATTAAATGAATATGTTTCACGTGAAACGTATTTATCAATATGAAATAATTACAAGATAATGTTTCACGTGAAACAAAATAACCCAATATATTGTAATAATTATGTGAAACCAAATATGATTAACTTGTGAAACATTATTGAACAGTAATTTTTGAAGAATAAGTATAAACTTATTAAGAAACATTATGGAATAAAAAAAGTATATATGATAAAATATAACGTGAAGTAAAACTTCTAATGTTTACAGTAAGGCTGAATCATATCCAAAGAAAATGTGGTAAAGAACTTCCGGTTTTATTTGCCAGAGGAATTTTATCAAGAAAAAAGAAAGGGACTTTATACAGAAGTTAAGGAAAATATGGGTAGAGTAATTGCAATAGCAAATCAAAAGGGTGGAGTAGGAAAAACTACTACATCAATTAATCTTACCGCTGCTTTAGCAGAACAGGGAAAGAAGGTCTTGGTAATAGATATAGACCCTCAGGGAAATACGACCAGTGGCTTTGGTATTGATAAAAATGATTTAGAAAATACGATATATGAATTAATATTAGGAGAGTGTTCAATAATGGACTGTATTATTAAAGACGTCATTCCTAATGTTTCTGTCCTTCCTTCAAATGTAAATCTTGCAGCAGCGGAGATTGAGTTGATTGGTGTAGATAAAAAAGAATTTATTCTAAAAAATGAAGTAGATTGGGTTAAGGATGAATACGACTATATCCTAATTGATTGTCCACCTTCTTTAAGTATGCTGACGGTCAATGCGATGACAACAGCAGGAAGTGTATTGGTTCCTATTCAATGTGAGTATTATGCTTTGGAAGGTTTAAGTCAGTTGATTCATACGGTTAATCTGGTAAAAGAAAGATTGAATCCAGACCTTGAGATGGAGGGTGTAGTGTTTACTATGTATGATTCCAGAACGAATCTTTCCATGCAGGTAGTAGAAAATGTGAAAAGCCATTTGGAACAAAATATTTATAAAACATTGATTCCAAGAAATATCAGATTAGCAGAAGCGCCAAGTTATGGTATGCCGATTACAAAATATGATTCAAAGTCTGCCGGAGCAGAAGCATACAGACAACTTGCAGATGAAGTTATTAACAGAAAAGGAGAATAACTATGGCGGCAAGAGGATTAGGTAAGGGGTTGGATACACTTATTCCCAATGTAAGTACACAATCAAAGGAAAAAAAAGAAACAGCAGCAGAAAAACCGGACAGTATTGTAGATATTAATAAGGTAGAGCCGAACAGGGAACAGCCCAGAAAACATTTTGATGAAGATTCACTTCTGGAATTATCCGAATCAATTAAGCAATTTGGTTTACTTCAACCTATTCTTGTTCAGGACAGAGATACATACTATGAAATTATTGCAGGAGAGAGAAGGTGGAGAGCTGCAAAACTTGCCGGTTTAAAGGAAGTCCCGGTAATCATACGAAATTACAGTGAACAGGAAATTGTAGAAATATCTTTAATAGAAAATATTCAGCGTGAGGATTTAAATGCTATTGAAGAAGCTAAAGCTTATAAAAGGCTGATGACCGAATTTAATTTAAAGCAGGATGAAATAGCCGAAAGAGTTTCTAAAAGCCGTACTGCTGTAACTAATTCCATGAGATTATTAAAATTATGTGATGAAGTTCAGCAGATGATTATTAATGATATGATTTCCACAGGGCACGCAAGGGCAATTATCTCTATTGAAAATCCAGAAGAGCAATATAATCTGGCTCAAAAGATTTTTGATGAAAAGATGAGTGTTCGTGAAGTTGAAAAATATATTAAGAATATGGGTAAACCGGAAAAACCCAAGAAAAAAGAAAATAAGTCTCTGGAAATCATTTATCAGGAAAAAGAAGAGGTATTAAAGCAAACTTTTGCTACAAAGGTTTCTGTAGTGGGCAAAGGAAACGGTTCCGGTAAAATCGAAATTGAATTTTTTTCACATGATGATTTTGACCGGTTAATGGAAATACTTACAAAATAATTGGATAAAGAGGAGTACAAATGACTTTAGATTTACTAAACCAGATGGGTCTGACAGATTTTGATTACAGCTATGTATTTATCGGTTTGGCAGCTATCAGTATTTTACTTTTTATTTTTGTATTCATACAGATGATACAAATTGCCAGACTAAAAAAGAAATACAAAAAATTCATGTCTGGTAAAGACGCTAAAAATCTGGAAGGTCAAATTGAAAAACTATTCGAAGATAATAAATATATCAGAACCTTATCTGAAGATAATAAAAAAGATATAAGAAAAATAAATAAAGACATGGAATATACATTTAGTAAAGTGGGAATAGTAAGATATGATGCCTTTAAGCAGATGGGCGGAATGTTGAGTTTCAGCATTGCTTTATTGAATAAAAGAAATGATGGTTTTATTCTAAATTCTGTACATAGTACAGAAGGATGTTATTCTTATACTAAAGAAATAAAAAATGGAATGTGTGAACTAGAACTAAGCAGCGAAGAAAAAGGAGCTCTCTTACAGGCCATGAAGGAAAACTAAGGATTAATTTCATTTTAAATGGGGAGGTAAATATGAGACTTTGTTCCATTAATGAAATAAAAGAAGATGATGTTCTGGCAAAGGATATAATGGCTGATGATTACAATGTATTTTTATATAAGAATACTATTTTGAATAAGAAATATATTGAAAAACTAAAGAAATTAAATATCCCTTTCGTTTATATCAAGGATGAAGTTTCAGAAGAACAGGTTGCAATTTTAAAGAAAGAGATTGAAGAAACCAGTAAATCAAAGATAAAAGAAGTAATTCAGCATCATACATATAATAATGGGGCTGATTTAAGGGACATCAGCGTTACGGCAGATAATATTATCAGCAATATTCTTGAAGAGGAAGAGGTAATTGAAAATATTTACGACATTAAAGAAAGAAGTGCAGATATTTATTCTCATTCCATAAGTATATGTGTGCTTTCCACTTTGGTTGCATTAAAGCTGGGTTTGGATAGGGATAGCGTACATGATATTGGTGTGGGTTGTTTACTTCACGATATGGGCCTGCGCTATTTAATGATTGATTATCAGGACCAGGAAATTGAAAATCTTACTCCTAAGGAATTGACAGAATATAAAAAACATCCGGTGTATGGATACAGTGCTTTGAAGGATGAAAACTGGTTATCCAAAAAAAGTAAAGAAATCGTTCTTTGTCATCATGAAAGAATAAACGGCTCAGGTTATCCTCTCCATGCAACAGAACTTTCTATTGAAACGAGGATAGTGGATGTCTGTGATACCTTTGATGAAATGATTTGCGGAATTGGCTGCAGAAGAATGAAAATTTATAAAGTAATCGAATATTTAAAGAGCTTTAGAAATATTCTTTTTGACAGTAAGGTAGTAGACGCTCTGCTGGAATTTACTGCTGTATATCCTACGGGAAGTGTAGTAATTACCAGTGAGAAGGAAGTGGGTACGGTTATTCGGCAGAATAAGAATTTCCCAGAGCGGCCGGTGATTCAGATTCTCAGAGATGAAAATGGCAATAAAATAGAAAGTGAAAAGATTATTGATTTATTGAAAGTAAATAATGTATTTATTGATTCTGTATTAGAATAAATGAAAAAGCTGAATTTACAGCAGAATGAGAGGGAAAAATGATTGATATTAAGTTTTTAAGAGAAAATCCTGATGCAGTAAAAGAGAATATCAGGAAAAAGTTTCAGGACAGTAAACTTCCCCTGGTTGATGAAGTAATCGTACTGGATAAAGAAGCCAGAGATGCACAGGGCGAAGCAGATAATTTAAGAGCAAATAGAAATAAAATTTCTAAAGAAATCGGCGCTCTTATGGCTCAGGGTAAGAAGGAAGAAGCCGAAGCAAAAAAGGCAGAGGTTGCAGCGGGAGCTAAGAGGCTGGCTGAACTGGAAGAAAAAGAAAATGAGTTGGAAGAAAAAATCACTAAGATTATGATGACTATTCCAAATATCATTGATTCTTCGGTACCCATCGGAAAAGATGATTCTGAAAATGTGGAAGTAACCAAATATGGCGACCCTGTGGTACCTGATTTTGAAATTCCATATCATACCGAAATTATGGAAAAATTCTCAGGGATAGACCTTGATTCTGCCAGAAAAGTAGCAGGTAACGGATTTTATTATTTAATGGGTGATATTGCCAGACTGCATTCTGCCGTTATTTCTTATGCAAGAGATTTTATGATTGAAAGAGGCTTTACCTATTGTGTCCCTCCTTTCATGATTAGAAGCAACGTGGTAACCGGGGTAATGAGTTTTGCCGAAATGGATGCCATGATGTATAAGATTGAAGGAGAAGACCTGTATCTTATTGGCACCAGCGAGCATTCCATGATTGGTAAATTTATTGATACGATTATACCGGAAGAGAAGTTACCTCATACTCTGACTAGCTATTCACCCTGTTTCCGTAAGGAAAAGGGAGCTCACGGACTGGAGGAAAGAGGAGTTTATCGGATTCATCAGTTTGAAAAGCAGGAAATGATTGTGGTATGTAAGCCTGAAGATTCACCCATGTGGTTTGAAAAGCTATGGCAGAATACGGTAGATTTGTTCCGTTCTCTGGATATTCCGGTAAGGACTTTGGAATGCTGCTCCGGTGATTTGGCAGATTTAAAGGTGAAATCTTTTGACGTGGAAGCATGGTCTCCCAGACAGAAAAAGTATTTTGAAGTAGGAAGCTGTTCAAATTTAGGGGATGCACAGGCAAGAAGATTAAAAATCCGTGTAAATGGAGAAAAAGGAAAATATTTTGCACATACTTTAAATAATACGGTAGTGGCGCCCCCTAGAATGTTAATTGCGTTCTTGGAAAATAATCTTCAGGCAGATGGTTCCGTTCGTATTCCGGAAAAATTAAGGCCGTATATGGGTGGACAGACCGAGTTGAAATAAAAAACAGATATTTTATAAAAAATAAATATATACGAAATACAGACTATAGGAAGAGGTGAAATCTTTGCATAAATATCTGCGTGCAATCGGATTTAGTCAATTTAATAGTAGAAAAGCGATTCAGGAATTAATTAAAGCCTGTGTTTTGGATGCCAGCTCCAGAACTTTAACTACTAATGGCGAGGATACTATGCTGGCAGTATATTGTAAGGATTTTTCCTCATGCCTGGGTTTGGCTGTTTGTGGAGAGCTGGATGAAAATAACAGCTTTACTTATGATTATTATTTTCCTTATTTAAGGGCAGAAGTAGTAAGCTCCACCGAAGATATTAGCATTGAACGGCATGCGGCAAAAGAGTCCTATGCCGGTGTTTGTGATGATTTGAGGGTGGGCGTGTCTCTTATTTTTTATCTGCAGAATATGATTGATTATGTAAGAATAAAGAACAGTGATAAGCTGCCTATAAGGGGAACCAGTCTCTGTTTGTCGGCGTTGTCTAACGACGGCATGATTATGATGCCGATTAATAAGAATGAATATCAGAAGGAAAGCATAAGAAAAAAATCTATCAGCCGTAACAGATTGCTGCAGGCTGCAAGAAAAGGTGACGAAGCGGCAATCGAAAGTCTCACTCTGGATGATATGGATATTTACACATCTATTTCCAAAAAGATTCATCAAGAAGATGTGTTCAGTATCGTAGATACTTATTTTATGCCATATGGAGTAGAGTGCGACCAGTATTCCGTATTGGGAGAAATTCAGGATTGTAAGTTGGTGGAGAATAGTCTTACCCGTGAGAAAGTGTATGTAATGACTATTGATTGCAATGAATTGATTTTTGATGTTTGTATTAATGAGAAAGATGTTTTTGGAGAGCCTAAAGCTGGAAGAAGGTTTAAGGGAGTAGTCTGGCTGCAGGGATATATTAATTTTCCAAAATAAAATATTGTTATTTGAATCATTTTGGTTTATAATGATAAAGGTTTATTTATGAATGTCGCTATAGCTCAGTTGGATAGAGCGACCGCCTCCTAAGCGGTAGGTCGGAGGTTCAAATCCTCTTAGCGACGCCAGTAAACTTTGCTGCAAATCTTTGATTTTAAGGGTTTGCAGCTTTTTTAATATCAGATATACTTATGCTATGATAAAATCAATCACAGAAAGGAGGCTGGCCAAATGATTAAAAGAGAAACTTATCTGAACCGTATCCGGCCTTTCATTGGAAATGATTTAATAAAGGTTCTGACCGGTATCCGCCGAAGCGGAAAGTCGGTTATGTTGAATTTAATTCAGGATGAGCTTGAAGAGAGAGGAGTAGTCCGACAGCAAATGCTTTCCCTGAATTTTGAAAATATGAACAATGTCCATCTTTGTACCGCTGAAGCGTTGCACGATGAGATTATACACCGGGTCTCCCAGATGGAGGGTAAGGTATATCTGTTCTTTGATGAGATTCAGGAGGTAAAGGATTGGGAGAAGTGCATTAATTCCTTCCGTGTAGAATTGGATTGTGATATTTACATTACCGGCTCCAACGCCAGGCTCCTTTCCGGTGAGCTGGCAACCTATTTAGCAGGACGGTATGTGGAATTCGTGATTTATCCCTTTTCCTTTGGGGAGTTTATTAAACTGTACCATACTATTTTTCCAGAAGCCGATATACGGGAGTGTTTCAACAGGTATCTGATAGCAGGAGGAATGCCGTATTTAAATAATCTTCGTTATGAAGAAACTGCCAGTCGGCAATATTTGCGGGACCTGTTCAATTCCGTAGAGCTAAAGGATGTGGTTAAGAGAAACAGCATCCGGGATGTGGATATGCTGGAGCGGATTATTACTTATATTACTGCTAACATAGGCACAACTTTTTCTTCTACAGCAATTTCCAAGTATCTAAAAAGTGAAGGGAGGACGGTATCGCCGGAAACAGTGTTAAACTATATCAGAGCCTGCACTGATGCTTACCTGTTTTACCAGGTGAAACGGCAGGATATTCAGGGAAAGAAGATACTGACTGTCAATGAGAAATACTATGTGGCTGATCATGGCATTCGTGAAGCGGTATTTGGCGGCAATATGAAGGATATAAACCTTGTACTGGAAAACATCGTTTATATGGAGCTGTTGCGCAGGGGATATGCCGTTACTGTGGGAAAAATCTCCGATAAGGAAATTGATTTTGTGTGCGAGGACAGAGGAAGTAAGCTGTATATTCAGGTTGCCTATTTACTAGCCTCTGAGGATACCATCCGGCGAGAGTTCGATGTCTTTGCAGGCATTCGTGATAATTTCCCTAAATACGTTGTTACTTTGGATGAATTTGATATGAGCCGTGATGGAATTAAACACCGTAATATTCGGGATTTTCTTCTGGCAGAGGAATGGAGCTAAAATAGGAGAAAAATATGCAATTCAAAGACAAATTTGTTATCTGGAATAAATTAACGAAGGAGCAGCAGGAAAGGCTGAATAATACCGTTACCAGCCGCAGCGTAAAAAAAGGCACCATCATCCACAATGGTGCCATGACCTGCCTGGGATTAATTTTGGTGGAGTCGGGCCAGTTCAGGTCCTATATTTATTCGGAGGAAGGAAGAGAGATAACCATTTACCGCCTTTTTGAAATGGACATCTGTATTTTTTCGGCCTCCTGCGTTATGCAGAATATTCAGTTTGATATTACCATAGAAGCGGAGAAGGATTCTGTCGTCTGGATAATTCCACCACATGTATTGAAGGACATCATGGAGGAGTCCGCAGCTATGGCAAACTATATGAATCAGATTATGGCAGGCCGGTTGTCGGAAGTGATGTGGTTAATGGAACAGATTATGTGGAAAAGTTTTGACAAACGATTGGCTTCTTTTCTTATAGAAGAGTGCCGGGTGGAAGAAAACACCGTATTAAAAATTACTCATGAAAAAATAGCCAACCATCTGGGAACAGCCAGGGAAGTGGTTACCCGCATGCTTCGTTATTTCCAGAGTGAAGGCATGATAAAGCTGACCAGAGGGACGGTAGAGATAATAGACCAAAAGGGCCTGGAAAAGCTGGATTAATAATACTTTTCTAAGGAAACGCTTTAATTACCGTTTCCTCAATAATAACGGAGAAAAGCAATAAATACAGAATAAACAAGGCTTATAATAAGGAAAGAATACAAAAGGAAATACAACATTAAAGACACATTTCTTTCGATTGTTTCGCCTGTTTTTCCACAAAAAACGCTTATATTGGAGCACATTCCAGAAAGAAAAGAAAATAACTTCTCAATACCTATGGCAAGGAAATACATAAAGGGTATCAGCATAGGATGAAAATAGCGTCCCTGAGGCTGGAATTCCCAGGTATAGGAATAGTAAACAGCCAAAAAGGCGGGTATAACCATTCCAAGAACCATAGCTATATTAATAAGAAGTTTTTCCTTTTTCGGATAAGAGAGAAGAACCGAGCTCTTTCGTTTTAAAGGTAAAATAAGACCTATAACCGCCAGAAGGAACCAATCCCTAAAACCAAGATAGATATAGTGGTGGGTGGGAATGGTCATCGGGCCGAACATAGCAATAAAACTCCTCCAGACGAGGGCGAAGTAATTCGTTTTAAAAATCATGGAGAAAACGGGAATGCCCAGTCTCTGATAGGTGTCCCGGGTAAAAGGATTAAATTCCGGCGTACAGGTTTCGGCGGCGCAGAGCTGCCTTGCAGTTAAGGCCAGTACATCACCGTCATAAAGCAGGGCATTACGAATAAACCACCAGGAAACGGCAGCCAAAACGATTACGCTGATAAGACCTCCTTTTTTCAGAAAAGAAAGCCAATTAAAGGAAATCTTCCCCTTTTCCAAAGAAAAGAAATAGAAGAAGAAAGCAATAGCGGCACAAAGAATGATGCCGTAGCAATTATAATAGGAAAGAGTACAGAAAATAATTCCTACGGACAAATGGAGGATAGAGGAAAGGGAAAAATCATCCTCAAAGCCTTTCAGCAGGGCATAAATAATCATGGCAACAGATAAAAATCCCATAGAGTCCGTATTCACATAGGAATGTAAAAACAGAGTCTGAGGAAGAAAAACCACAGCAAGGGTAAAGGCCCAGGCTGTTTTTTTATTGGAAAAAATTAAATCGGATATTTTTTTCACATAAACAGCCATAGCCAGTCCAAAGCAGATATTTACCAGGCGGGAAACGAAAACTCTGGCCGTAAGGGAAGGCTCCAAAAAGGAGAAAAAGCGCAGTAAAAAGCCGTCGATAATAAAGGTAAGATAAGGCTGAAAAGCATAGGAAGCGCCGTATCCGTCAATGAGAACCTCAGGGTCGTCTCCTGTAGGAAGTTTTCCATATTGATAGATGTAATCCACAATTTTAAAACGGTTGATTTCGTCCGGACCGTCACCAAAGGGCTGTACAACCGCAAAGGTAAGCATACAGACGAAGGCTGCCGCCAGCATAATAAAGGTAAAAATTTTTTCTTTGTTTTGCAGTATAGCCTTCATGAATACTCCTTGTTTTTAAGAAAAATAGATAAAAAATGGAAAATAATTCAAAATCAGTATAGCATAAAAAGAACCTGAGAAATAGTTAAGTTGTAGAAAAGAAAAAGGAAAAATTGGGAAAATTAAATAAAAAATTGTAAATTATATAAATTTTTATAGAGAAAATCCACTTATCTATAGGAATCGTTACTAAGATGTGTTATAATCACATCAGTAGTTCGCTATTTTCTGATTAACCAGAGAGAAATTACATGTATGTATAATATGAAGGAGGAAAATCTTATGAGTAAGCAATTTATGTCCATGGATGGTAATACCGCCGCATCACATTGCGCCTACGCTTTTACAGAAGTGGCTGGTATTTATCCGATTACTCCGTCTTCCACCATGGCTGAGGTGGTAGATGCCTGGAGCGCAGGGGGAAGAAAGAATATTTTCGGAACTAGCGTAAAGGTTGTGGAAATGCAGTCAGAAGGCGGTGCTGCAGGTACTGTTCACGGTGCTTTGCAGGGAGGAGCCTTAGCTACAACATTTACCGCTTCTCAGGGTCTGTTGTTAATGATTCCCAACATTTATAAAATGGTGGGAGAGTGTCTGCCTGGCGTTATTCATGTAGCAGCCCGTGCTATTGCCAGCCGTGCGCTGAATATCTTTGGTGATCATGAAGATATTTTTGCCTGCCGTCAGACCGGTATTCCTATGCTTGCCAGCCACTCCGTTCAGGAGGTTATGGATTTGGCAGGAGTTGCCCATCTGGCAGCTATTGAAGGGTCTGTACCTTTTATCCATTTCTTCGACGGTTTCAGAACCTCTCATGAAATCCAGAAGGTTGAGATTATGGATTATGAGACTCTTGGAAACTTATTGAACAGAGAAGCTCTGGAGAGATTTAAGGCTAATGCTCTGAATCCCCACACCAATCCGGTTACCCGAGGCGGTGCGGAGAATGACGATATTTTCTTCCAGGGAAGAGAAGCCCAGAATCTTCACTATGCTAAGGTTCCGGACATTGTAGCTGCTTACATGAAGAAGATTTCCGAGATTACGGGACGTGAATATGCTCCTTTCACCTATTACGGAGCGCCTGATGCAGACAGAGTTATCGTTGCTATGGCTTCTGTGACGGAGACCGTTAAGGAGACTATCGATACTTTAGTAGCCCGTGGAGAAAAAGTGGGCTTGATTAAGGTACATTTGTATCGTCCTTTCTCTGTAAAATATCTGACTGCTGTTTTACCTGACAGCGTTAAGAGTATTGCGGTTCTTAACCGTACAAAGGAGCTGGGCGGAGCAGAGCCTTTATACCTGGATGTACTCAATGCACTGAAAGACAAGAAGGATTTGACCATCATCAGCGGACGTTACGGTTTAGGTTCCAAGGATACCACACCTGCTCAGATTAAAGCGGTTTATGATGAACTGAAGAAGGATGAGCCCAAGCAGGAATTTACCATCGGTATCGAAGACGATTTGACCTATCTGTCTCTTAAGCCTGATGATGACTTTACCGTAGACAGCGACTATACCTCCTGTCTGTTCTATGGACTTGGAAGTGACGGTACGGTTAGTGCGAATAAGAACTCTATTAAGATTATTGGTGATAATACAGACCAGTATGTACAGGCATACTTTGCATACGATTCCAAAAAAGCAGGCGGTGTAACCCGTTCTCACTTACGTTTTGGTAAATCACCGATTCGCTCTACCTATTATATTAATAATGCAGACTTTGTTTCCTGTTCACTGGATACCTATGTATATAAATATGATATGGTATCCAGTCTGAAAAAAGGCGGAACCTTCCTGCTGAATACCACCTTCAAAAAGGATGAGCTGGAAGAAAAATTACCGAAGAAGATGCTGGCGGATTTGGCAAAGAAGGAAGCTAAATTCTATATTATCGATGCTACCGAAATTGCACAGAGAATTGGAATGGGCAGAAGAACCAATACCATTTTACAGTCCGCATTCTTTGCTCTGAATACACAGATTATGCCTTATGATACCGCTGTGGATTATATGAAGGCAGCAGCAAAGAAATCCTACTCCAAAAAGGGTGACGAAATCGTTCAGTTGAACTGGAAGGCTATCGACCTGGGTAAAGAGGGTCTGGTAGAAGTTGCAGTTAAACCGGAATGGGCAGCCTTTACCGACAAACTGGAAAGGGCAAAAACCGGAGACGAATACTTTGATGAGCATGTGGCTCCCATTAATCATCTGGAAGGCTACAGCCTGCCGGTTAGTGCATTTGCAAAACATAACCTGCTGGATGGCTCCATCAGAAATAATGTATCTTACCTGGAGAGAAGAACCATTGCGGCACAGGTGCCCAAATGGATTCCTGAAAACTGTATTCAGTGCGGTATCTGTTCTCTGGTATGTCCCCACGGAACCATTCGTCCTTTCTTGTTGACCAAGGATGAAGTGGCAGATGCGCCTATGGAATTTGAAACCCTTCAGGCTATGGGCAAAGGCGTGGAAGAGCTGCAGTATCGTATTCAGGTATCTCCTGATAACTGCGTAGGCTGTAATCTGTGTACCGTTGAATGTCCTGGTAAGGGTGGAAAGAAAGCTCTGGAAATGGCGGATGTGAAGTCCCAGTTAAGTGAAGTTCCTCTGGCAGATTATCTCTACAAAGAGGTTCCTTATAAGACAGACTACTTCAGCATGGACACCATCAAAGGTACTCAGTTCGCAATGCCTTATTTTGAAATATCCGGTGCATGCCCCGGCTGTGGAGAGACTCCTTACTACAAACTGGTATCTCAGCTTTTCGGTAAGGATATGATGGTGGCTAACGCTACAGGATGTTCCATGATTTACTCCTCCAGTACGCCTTCTACACCTTTCGTAAATGATAAGGACGGCTGTGGAGTAGCTTGGGCTAACTCACTCTTCGAGGATAATGCAGAGTTCGGTTATGGTATTGCTTTGGCGCAGAACGTAAAAGAGGCTCGTATTCTGGAGCTGATGGAGAATAACCTGGATAAAGTAGAGGCTCCTTTAAAGGCTGCTTTTGAAAGCTATATTGCAGCAGGCAATAACAGGGATGAACAGCGCAAGCTGGTTAAGCCCATTATTGACGGCGTGAAGGCAAGCAGTTGTGAAGAAGTGAAAGAACTGTTAGAGCATGAGCGTGATTTAGTGAGCAAATCCGTATGGATTATCGGTGGCGATGGCTGGGCTTACGATATTGGCTACGGCGGTTTAGACCATGTACTGGCAAATAACCTGAACGTTAATATTCTGGTTCTGGATACAGAAGTATATTCTAATACCGGTGGTCAGTCCTCCAAGGCTTCACCCGCAGCTTCTATCGCAAAATTTGCTGCAGGCGGAAAGAACGAAGCGAAGAAGGATTTGGGTATGATTGCTATGGCTTACGGTCATGTATATGTTGCATCCATCTCTATGGGAGCTAACAAGGTGCAGACTATCAAAGCCTTAAGAGAGGCGGAAAGCTATGAAGGACCTTCCCTGATTCTTGCTTACTCACCTTGTATCGAGCATGGTATCAAGGGCGGCTTACAGAACCACCAGAGAAGCCAGCAGAAGGCAGTTGAATGCGGTTACTTCCATCTGTATCGCTTCGACCCGAGAAAGGAACAGCCTTTAACGATTGATTCCAAGGAACCTGATTTCGATAAATTCGATGAATTCCTTGAAACCGAAACACGTTTCTCCCAGCTTCCTAAGATTAAGGGAGAAGAGGCTGCTAAGGAATTGCTTGAGAAGAGCAAAAAGGATGCTGAATACCGTTATCAGAGACTTGTTAATCTCAGAGACGGAAAATAAAATAGTATTCTGAAAAATAGAAATAAAAAAATGGCTGTTCACTTTGTGGGCAGCCATTTTTTTATGGAGGAAAAATATGGAACAGAAAAAAATTCTCGGCTATATGCGTGTGAGCAGCCGGGACCAGAATGAGGACAGACAACGAATTGCACTGCTGGAAATGGGAGTGCCAAAGGAAAACATTTACATGGACAAGCTATCAGGAAAGGATTTTGACAGACCACAGTATAAGAAACTGCTGCAAAAATTAGACGAAAATACAGTATTGTTTGTAAAGTCCATTGACAGGCTGGGCAGAAATTACGCAGACCTGAATGAGCAGTGGAGAATCATCACGAAAGAAAAAGGTGCAGACATTGTTGTGATTGATATGCCTCTTTTAGATACCAGACGTGAGAAGAACCTGTTAGGTACTTTTATCAGTGATATTGTACTGGCATTATTTTCTTATGTTGCGGAAAATGAGCGTATCAACATCAAACAGAGACAAGAGGAGGGAATCATGGCAGCGAAGGCAAGAGGAGTAAAATTTGGCAGACCTCCAAAGCCGCTGCCGGATAATTTCTATGAGGTTCATGCAAGATGGAGGGCGGGGAAAATGACGGTATCTGAAGCTGCTAGAGAATGCGGAATGCCACAATCTACATTCTTCAGGCAATCAAGAAAACTGGAGGGAAAAGAGTAAAATACCATAAACTCCCATTCCGGAATACATTTTATAATGCCGAAAAGTACACTTTTCAGGATTGAATCAAATACTGGTTAAGTACTCAAACTTCCCACACCAATAAGGTGTTAAACCTATTTTAGGTATGGTAAGTCTTAGTTAAGTATATATCAAGAAGTGACAAATTTCAAGAAAAATCTT
>JBNMJJ010000006.1:0-20985 GCA_050873745.1 Lachnospiraceae bacterium
AGCATATACTCCTGTAGTTAAGTCTTACATGAAAAACCTTATCCAATCAGAGTTTTTCAAAATCAATTCCCGCATCGCTTAGAAAACGGCAAAGGGCCTGGTCCCAGAGAATATCCGGAGTTTTATCCATTATAAAGGTGGTAAAAGAGGTTCCGGTGGTTAATAACAGCCCTTTTTGCTCATATTTAATATTTAAGACAAGGTTTTTTAAAAGGGGAGTAAATTCCATTGCTCCTGCTTCTTCCAAAAGGGTACGGGCAGCCTGAGGATTGTATACAAGAGTCAGTTTTAACAGCAGGGGAACCTTCTTTCCTTTAATTAACTGGAAACAGATACTGCGCATATCCTTCCAGGCCGACAGTCCATAGGGAACCAGCTTAGGGTCCTCCCATTCTTCCTTTGCATAAAAGTCTCTGTTCAGATGGCCGTCAATGATGAAGGTGTTGGAGGTCTGAATCTGTGCCTCCTCTAAAAGAAAAGCGTCGAAGGTTTCTGTATTGAGCAGTTTAGCCATAAAGGTCTTAATCTCTTTAATTTGTAGTGCAAGCATAAAAGCCTCCTTTTGGAATAGTATAATCTATGATAGGATAAGGTGCAAGGTAACAGTTTGGGCAAAGGCGGAACTGTTGCGGTGCAGGCGGTGAAAAAAGGGGAAATAATTGAAATAGGCTTTACGATAGCAGATAAACATGCTATTATAAGTAGTAATTAAAACTACATGTAATTTAAGGGTGTTTTATATCCCTGAACGTTTCGGAATGGAGGAAAGATGAGTTATAAAATAGTGGTAGACAGCTGTTGTGAATTACCGGAGGAATATAAGAAGGATTCCCGCTTTGAAGTCATCCCTCTGGGGATTCAGGTAGGAGACTGGCAGATTCAGGATGATGAGAGCTTTAACCAGAAGGAATTTCTGGAAAGGGTGGCAGCCAGTGAGGAATGTCCCAAGTCCTCCTGTCCTTCTCCCGAGGTATATATGCAAAGCTTTGATGAACAGATTGACCGGGTCTATGTGGTGACTCTGTCGGCCCAGCTCAGCGGCAGTCATAACAGTGCGGTGCTGGGAAAGAATCTCTATGAGGAGTCCCATGGCAGCAAGAAGATTCATGTTGTGGATTCCCAGTCTGCCTCCTGCGGGGAGACCCAGATTGCCCTGAAGGCTATGGAGCTGGAGGAAAGCGGAAAGTACAGCTTTGAAGAAATCGTTCAGAAGCTGGAGGAATTCAGAGACAAGATGGTGACTTTTTTTGTGCTGGATAATCTGGATACTCTGCGGAAAAACGGACGTTTAACCGGCGTCAAGTCATTGATGGCCTCCACCCTGAATATCAAGCCCATTATGCAGGGAGATAAGGGACTGATTGCTCAGGCAGGCCAGGCAGTGGGTATAAAGAAGGCTCTGGCTAAGATGGCGGATTTAGTGGCAGAGAAGATGGAAAAGACCGAAGAGAGAATTTTGATGATTAGCCACTGCAATAATCTGAAAAGAGCGGAGGCGGTACGGGATATGCTTCTGAAAAAGGTCAGCTTTAAAGAGGTGCGGATTCTGGATACAGCAGGAATCAGCAGCTTCTATGCGGCTGACGGCGGTGTTATCGTCACCGTATAGAAATAGAAGGGGCTTGCCTGGGGGCAGGGGGCAGGGCGGCCTTCCTATTGCAAGTAACAGAGAAGGAAGAACGTGAGTCCCAACTGTACAAGTAAAATGGCGGGCATGCCATAAACGAAAGAGGCATGTCTGGTTTTATGGCGAAAGGCATACATGCCCATAATGGAGCCCAGGCTTCCGCCAATCAGGGCAACCTTGAATAATGTCGCTTCCGGAATACGAAAGGCCCGCTTGCGGGCCTTTTGCTTATCCAGAAACATGAGGGTAAAACCAAGCAGATTGATGACAATCAAATAAATGCCAAAAACGATTATCAGGTTCATGAATCCGGTTTCCTTTCATCAGTTCTCTTTCTCTGCCAGCTTCATTGCCCGAACCTTGCAGGACAGGCCAAACAGGTTGATGAAGCCCTCTGCATCATGGTGGTCATATAAATCACCGGTAGTAAAGGAAGCAATGCTTTCATTGTAAAGAGAGTAGGGAGAGGTTGTACCGGCCTTGATAATATTGCCCTTGTACAGCTTGAATTTTACTTCTCCCGTGACATACTGCTGAGTAGACTGAATGAAAGCCACAACCGCCTCTCTTAAGGGAGTGAACCATTTACCTTCATAGACAATCTGGGCCAGCTTATTGCCCATATCGATTTTTAAAGCGTAGGTTTCCCTGTCCAGAATCAATTCTTCCAGCTGCTGATGAGCTTCATAAAGAATGGTTCCGCCAGGGGTTTCGTATACGCCTCGGGATTTCATGCCCACAACCCGGTTTTCCACGATGTCCACGATACCGATGCCGTGTTTGCCGCCCAGGGCGTTCAGGGTGCGGATAATATCGGAGACCTTCATCTTCTGGCCGTTTACCGAGGTGGGGATGCCTTTTTCAAAGGTCATGGTCACATACTCCCCTTCGTTGGGGGCCTTCTCGGGAGTGGTTCCCAAAACCAGTAAATGTTCGAAGTTGGGCTCTTGGGCAGGGTCTTCCAACTCCAGGCCCTCATGGCCGATGTGCCACAGGTTACGGTCACGGCTGTAGCTGGAATCGGCAGAGAAGGGAAGGTCGATACCGTGTGCTTTGCAGTAGGCGATTTCATCTTCCCGGGACTGCATGGTCCAGGCATCGTTTCTCCAGGCAGCGATAATTTTTAAATCAGGGGCCAGAGCCTTAATGCCCAGCTCAAAACGAATCTGGTCATTTCCCTTACCGGTAGCTCCGTGGCAGATGGCAGAAGCCTTTTCCTTGCGGGCAATTTCCACCAGTCTCTTGGCAATGACCGGACGGGCCATAGAGGTTCCCAGTAAATATTTGTTTTCATAAACGGCATGGCCCTGTACGCAGGGAACGATATATTCGTCGCAGAATTCATCGATAACATCTTCAATATACAGCTTGGCAGCTCCGCAGGATTTAGCCCGCTCTCCCAGGCCGTCCAGCTCCTCGCCCTGTCCGCAGTCGATGCAGACACAGATTACCTCATAGTCAAAATTTTCCTTTAACCAGGGGATGATAGCGGTGGTGTCCAGACCGCCGGAATAGGCTAAAATTACTTTTTCTTTCATGAAATCCTCACTTTCCGCTTAACAGCATTTCCTATATTAATCTCATAAATATGTATTTATCCTGCCAGCCTTTTTGGTGTACTGATACAGGCACTGTCACTAATATACACCTAAAGAGGGGAAAAATCAAGCGCAAATTTATGCAATAATATTGAATTGATGGCATAAAAATACAACATAACAAAAAAATACTTGCATAATATGCAAAAGCGGATGTATAATCATACGAAAGAAAGAAAAAACAGAGGCTGCGTGGTTTGAACAGAGCGGCAGAATGAGAGGAATAGATGATTAAGGCAGGAATTGTGGGAGCAACCGGGTATGCAGGGGGAGAGCTGGTGAGAATATTATTAGGCCATCCCCAGGTGAAGATTATGTGGTACGGCTCCAGAAGCTATATCGATAAGCCCTATGCCCAGGTTTATCAGAATATGTTTCGGTTGGTGGAGGATATTTGTAAGGACGATAATTTAAAGGAAATGGCCTCCCAGGTGGATGTGATTTTTACCGCCACGCCCCAGGGCTTTCTGGCCTCCCTCTTGGATGAAGAGCTGCTTAGTCAGGTGAAGATAGTGGATTTGAGCGCCGATTTTCGGATTAAGGATATTCCTACCTATGAAAAATGGTACGGCATTGAACATAAGGCTCCCGAGTTTGTAAAGGAGGCTGTTTACGGTCTTTGTGAGGTGAACCGAGAAAAGGTGAAGAAAGCAAGGCTGGTGGCCAATCCTGGCTGCTATCCCACCTGTTCCTTTTTATCCGTTTATCCTCTGGCAAAGGCAGGGGTGATTGATATGTCCACCCTGATTATCGACGCCAAAAGCGGAACCAGCGGAGCCGGAAGGGGGGCCAAGGTGAACAATCTGTACTGCGAGGTAAATGAGAATATCAAGGCCTATGGGGTGGCCTCCCACCGCCATACCCCGGAAATAGAGGAGCAGCTTTCCTATGCGGCAGGGGAGCAGGTTACCCTTAATTTTACCCCCCATCTGGTACCTATGAACAGGGGAATCCTGATTACGGCCTATGCTTCATTGAAGAAGAAGGAAGGAAAGCTCCCTGCCGGGGCAGAAATCCGCAGCCTCTATGAACAATGCTATGCACAGGAAAAATTCGTCCGTTTTCTCCCGGAAGGAACCTGCCCTGAGACTAAATGGGTGGAGGGCAGTAATTTTGTGGACGTCAATGTGCAGGTTGACGTAAGAACCGGAAGGGTAATTATGATGGGAGCCATGGACAATCTGGTGAAGGGAGCAGCCGGGCAGGCGGTACAGAACATGAATCTGCTGTTTGGCCTTCCCGAGGATATGGGGCTTAACCTGCTTCCTCTGTTTCCTTAAGGGAGGATGAGATGACCATAAGAAAAATGACCATAGAGGATTATAATGACATCTATTCTCTCTGGAAAAAAATCAGCGGCTTTGCCATGCGAAGCATAGACGACTCCCGGGAGGGAGTGGAGCGTTTTTTACATAGAAATCCGGACACCAGTGCGGTGGCGGAAAGTGAGGGAAGGATTGTAGGGGCCATTCTCTGCGGACATGACGGACGAAGAGGCTGCCTTTACCATGTGTGCGTGGACCCTCAGTACCGGATGCAGGGAATCGGAACCCAGATGGTGGTTTTTTGCATGAATGCACTGAAAAAAGAAAAAATCAGCAAGGTTTCCCTGATTGCTTTCACCAAAAACGATATTGGGAACGCTTTTTGGCGTAAAATCGGCTGGAATCAGAGGCTGGATTTAAACTATTATGACTTTGTGCTGAATCAGGACAATATTGAAGCCTTTAACCGGTAAAAAGACAGGGAAACCAAAAGAGGATAGAAGAAAAGGAAGGAAGAAGAAATGCAGGAAATTCAAGGCGGCGTTACTGCGGCAAAAGGCTTTCTGGCAGCAGGCGTAGAAGCCAATATAAAATACAAAAACAGAAAGGACATGGCTATGGTATACAGCCAGGTCCCCTGTCAGGCAGCGGGAACCTTTACCTCCAATGTGGTAAAGGCGGCCTGCGTGCTGTGGGATAAGAAAAGGATTGAAGAAGCGGACTACGCCCAGGCGGTGGTCATCAACTCAGGAATTGCCAATGCCTGTACAGGCGATTTGGGAATGGAGTATTGCTCCAGAACGGCGAAAGCAATGGCAAAAGCCCTGCAGATTCCAAAAGACGCCTGCCTGGTGGCTTCCACAGGGGTAATCGGTATGCAGCTTCCCATAGAGCGGATTGAAGCCGGGGTGGAGGCTTTGAGTAAGGCGCTAAAGGAGACGGAGGAAGGGGCCAAAGAAGCGGCCCAGGCCATTATGACCACGGATACCCACCATAAGGAGGCGGCAGTCAGCTTTATGGCAGGAGGCAAGGAGGTACATTTAGGAGGTATGTGCAAAGGCTCCGGTATGATTCATCCCAATATGTGTACCATGCTGGCCTTCGTTACCACAGACCTGGCGATTTCCAAAGAGCTCCTCAGAGAAGCCCTTCGGGAGAACGTACAGGATACCTTTAACATGGTTTCCGTTGACGGCGATACCTCCACCAACGATACCCTTCTTCTTTTGGCTAACGGCATGGCGGGGAATCCGGTTATTACGGAAAAAAATGAGGATTATCAGGCATTCGTGGAGGCTCTGTTATACGTCAACACCAAACTGGCCAAAATGATGGCCGGGGACGGGGAAGGGGCCACTGCCCTGGTAGAAGCCAAGGTCATCCACGCAGAAACGAAGGAAGGGGCAAAAAAACTGGCTAAATCCGTCATCTGCTCCAGTCTGACCAAGGCGGCAATTTTTGGTCATGACGCCAACTGGGGAAGGATTCTGTGTGCTCTGGGCTATGCCGGTGTGGACTTTGACCCTCAGAAGATAGAGCTGTTTTTTGAGGGAGGAGGAAAGCGGATTCAGATTTTCAAGGACGGAGTAGGCACACACTACAGCGAGGAGGAGGCCAGTGAGATTCTGGCCCAGCCGGAGGTTCGGATTCTGGTGGACATGAAGCAGAAAGAGGCCGAGGCTGTGGCCTGGGGCTGTGATTTGACCTATGATTATGTAAAAATAAATGCAGATTACCGTTCTTAAACGGAGGTTTCAGAAAGGAAGAAGAGCATGGACGCAGGAATGCAGGAAGTGTTGAAAAAAGCGGAGGTTTTAATCGAAGCCCTGCCCTATATTCAAAAGTTTAATCGGAAGATTATTGTGGTAAAATACGGCGGTTCTGCCATGACCAACGAAGAGCTGCAAAAGAACGTGATTAAGGATGTTACCCTGCTTAAGCTGGTAGGTTTTAAGCCCATCATCGTTCATGGAGGCGGAAAAGAAATCAGCCGCTGGGTGGAAAAGACCGGAAAAGAGGCCCGTTTCGTCAACGGGCTAAGGGTCACTGATGCGGAAACTATGGAGATTGCAGAGATGGTTTTAAGCAAGGTAAATAAATCCCTGGTGACCATGGTAGGGGAGCTGGGAGTGAAGGCCATCGGCATAAGCGGTAAGGACGGCGGCCTTTTACAGGTGGATAAGAAGTATGCGAAGGGAGAGGACATCGGTTTTGTAGGAGACGTTAAAAAGGTTACTCCGGGAATTCTCTTCGATTTATTGGAAAAGGATTATCTGCCTATCGTTGCCCCCATCGGTCTGGGAGAGGATTTTGCCTCCTACAATATTAATGCGGACGATGCAGCCTGTGCCATTGCCAAGGCTGTGGGAGCGGATAAGCTGGTATTTTTGACGGATATTGAGGGGCTTTATCGGGATATTGACGATAAAGATTCCTTTATTTCCTGCATTAGTGCAAAGGAGGCGGAAACCTTGATTCAGGAGGGCTTTATCGGCGGCGGTATGCTGCCCAAGCTGAACAACTGTACCCTGGCTATCCGGGAAGGGATAAACCGGGTACATATTCTGGACGGAAGGATTCCCCATTGCCTTTTGTTGGAAATTTTCACTAACGAAGGTGTGGGAACGGCCATTATCCGGGATGAAGACAGGTGAAAAGAAATTTGGGACGCAGGGAAGGGAGAAAAAATGGAAACCATGAAAGCCTGTATTGAGGAGGCGGAGGCCGCCCTTTTACATACCTATAACCGCTACCAGATTGTTCTGGACAGGGGAGAAGGGGTTTATTTATATGATTTAGAGGGGAAAAAATATCTGGATTTTTGCTCCGGGATAGGCGTATTTGCCCTGGGCTACGGCAATCAGGAGTATAATCAGGCATTAAAGAAGCAGATTGATAAAATCATTCACACCTCCAATTATTATTATAACGTACCTGCAATAGAGGCGGCAAAAAAACTGAAAAGGGCCTCCGGCATGGACCGGGTATTTTTTACCAACAGCGGGGCGGAGGCGGTGGAAGGGGCCATTAAGGCAGCCAGAAAATACGCTTATTTAAAGGACGGCAGAACGGACCATGAGATTATTGCCATGGAGCATTCCTTTCATGGGCGGACCTTCGGCGCCCTTTCCGTAACCGGAACTGCCAAATACCGGGAGGCTTTTGGGCCTATGATTGGAAACATCCGTTTTGCACGGCTGAACGATATGGAGAGCGTAAGCCGTCAGGTGAATGAAAAGACCTGTGCCATTATTCTGGAAACCATTCAGGGTGAAGGGGGTATACACCCGGCGGAGAGGGAATTTCTGGAACAGCTTAAGGCCCTTTGCGAAGAAAAGGACATTCTGCTGATTCTGGATGAAATTCAGTGCGGCATGGGCCGTACCGGGGCCATGTTTGCCTGGCAGCATTACGGTATCCGCCCGGACATTATGACCACGGCCAAAGCTCTGGGCTGCGGAATGCCTGTGGGAGCCTTTCTCATGACCGAAAAGGTGGCTTCGGCATCTCTGGCGGCAGGGGACCATGGAACCACCTATGGAGGAAATCCTCTGGCCGGGGCTGCGGTGAATAAAGTGCTTGATTTATTTTGGCAGAACCATATAATAGAACATGTAGTCGCCGTTGGGGCCTATCTGGAGGAAAGGCTGAATGGGCTGGCAGAACAATATGATTGTATTAAGACAAGACGGGGCATGGGCCTTATGCAGGGGCTGGTGTTGAACCGCCCGGCAGCAGAGATTATCGCAAAGGCTCTGGACAAGGGGCTGATTATCATCAATGCAGGAGAGAAGGTTCTTCGTTTTCTGCCCCCTCTGGTGATTACGAAAAAGGACGTGGATGATATGGCTGCCATTTTGGAAGACTGTCTCGTCTGAACGTCAGAAAGAAAGAGATAAGTGAATGAATATACAAAAAAAACTGGTATCCGTACTGCTGATTCTGGCAATGCTGCTGTCCGTATTTTACACCGCAAATCTGGTAAAGGAGCAGGAAAAACAGGACATTTTTGACACCACTAAGACCCTGCATATCTGGTATGCGGACGAGTCCCTTACGGACTATTTGAGCAGCGTGGCGGTTAAGTTTAATGAGGAATATGGCATCCGGGCCATTCCGGTTCTGCAGAGTGGTCTGGAGTTTCTGGAAAAAATAAATGAGGCTTCTTTAACCAATGAGGCTACGCCGGATTTGTTTATCGCCAGCAATGACAATATGGAAAAAGCTTATCTGGCAGGACTGGCATCGGAAATTTCCAATCCTGACAATATTGTCAGTTTGGAAAATTTCCCGGAAAGCGCTATTTATGCGGTAACCTATCAGAATAAGCTGATGGGTTATCCGCTTTATTTTGAAACCAGCGCTCTGCTCTATAACAGAACCTATTTTGAAGATTTGGCCAAAGAGGAGATTCGCTCCGGGGGAACGGGTGAAGCAGGCCAGAATGGGGAAAGTGGAGCAGAAGCGGATGAAGAGACCGAAACGGGAGAAGAGACTGGGGCTCAGGGAGTGACGATTTCCGAGGAGGAGCTGACCGCTCAGGCCAGAGCGTTGGTTCCTGCCATGATTCCCACAACCTTTGATGAACTGTTGGATTTTGCCTACAATTATAATGCCCCGGACAACGTAGAAGCGGTATTTAAATGGGATGTATCGGATATTTTCTTCAACTATTTCTTTGCGGGAAATTATATGAATGTGGGAGGAAGCAGCGGAGATAATGCGGATTCTATCGATATTTATAACCTGAATGCCGTTAAAGCTCTGCAGACCTATCAGGATTTGGGACAATATTTTGCGATTGAGGCCGATGAAGTTACCTACGAAACGGTAATCCAGGATTTTATGGAGGGTAAGGTGGTGATGACCACGGCCACTACGGATGTGGTAAAGAAGCTGGAGGCTGCAAAAGAAGCAGGGGAATTTGCCTATGATTACGGAATTGCACAGATTCCCAATCTGAA
This sequence comes from Lachnospiraceae bacterium, assembly GCA_050873745.1. GTDB lineage: Bacteria > Bacillota > Clostridia > Lachnospirales > Lachnospiraceae > SFDP01. Next base: position 9,455 of record JBNMJJ010000006.1, read on the forward strand.
TACAGAAATGCAGACCGAAAGCCTTTCCGTAACGGGAACCATTTTCATCAATGGATACAGCCCCCTGAAGGCAGAGGCCAATACCTTTGCCGCCTATCTGGTAAGGGAGCATGCGGATGAACTCTACGGCATGACCGGAAAGGTAACGTCCAATAAGCATGTGGTTCATGATAACGAGAATATTTCCGTTTTCATGCAGGAATATGAGCATTCCGTTTCCGTGCCGAAAATGATGTCTATCAGTAATTTCTGGGTGGAAATGGAAATCGTATTCGACCATATCTGGAATGGGGCTGAGGTAACCGACGAGCTGAAGGCTTTATCGGAAAAACTGAAAAGCCAAATATCCGGGGAGCCTTATGAAGAGACCTATATCGAGATGAATGAGGAATCGCAGGAGTACTACGACTATTCGGAGGATGAGACGGGGACGTCGGCGAATTGAGTGCCGGAGGGGGCAGTATATGTTTTTCTCTAGTCATACGAAGTAAGGGATAGTAAGCCGTTGAAAAAGCGTCTTTTTACGGAAAATGGAGAACGTGTTCCCCTCATTGATAATAAAGAAAGGTCAATAGAAAGTAGACAAACAGAATTGCAAATATAATGTGAATTTCATTGTAAATACGAACATTTTTCTGTATAATTGAGGTGTGGCAGGAGTAATCTATATCACATTTCCTGTCACAGATTTTATGAAATTGAGGTGATAAGGTGCAGGATGAATCAAAGCAGGCACGGGAAGTTATGGCAAAGCGTACTGCAAAAAACAGCGTATTCCTTGACCTTTTTCAAAATAAGAGTTATCTGTTAAAGCTGTATAAAACGCTCCACCCAGAGGATACCACAGCGACAGAGGACTCATTGACTGACGTAACAATAGAAAATGTATTGACCGATAATTTGTACAATGATTTAGGCTTTATTGTTAACAATAAGTTGATGATACTCATAGAAGCACAATCTACATGGACGATGAATATTTTAGTAAGAGTTTTGCTGTATTTGGCGCAAAGCTATCATGAATATTTCCAGCGTACCAGCCAAAACTATTATAAAAGCAAGAAAGTAAAAATGCCGAAGCCTGAACTTTATGTGATTTTTACAGGTAACAAAGGGCAGAAACCTGATAAAATATCTTTGTCAAAAGAATTTTTTGCGGGTGCGGATATTGACATTGAAGTAAAAGCCAAAGTTATCTATGAAAGCGGCAAGGACGATATTATCAATCAGTACATTATTTTCTGTAAGGTTTTTAATGAGCAGACAAAACAGCATGGAATGACGAGAAAGGCAGTTACGGAAACAATCCGCATATGTAAGGACAGGAATGTTTTAAGGGAATATTTGGCCAGGAGAGAGAAGGAGGTAGTGACGATTATGATGAGTTTATTTGATGAAGAACAGATAATGAAATCATTTATCAGAAGTGAAAGACATGATGAAGCAAGGGAAACAGCGGAAAGAATGATAAAAATGAGGAAATTATCGCTTGAAGAAATCGCATTATGTGTTCCTTCAGTGTCACTTGATGAATTAAAAGAGATTGAAGCCGAGGTTATGCAGTTGGTGTAATCAATCATATCAATTAAAACAAAGCATAGTTACGGCACTAGAGCATATAGAAATTGAAAATCTATATGCTTTATTTTTTAAATGCAGATAAAGGCAGTTTCTTTTTCTTTTGCAGTCATTTATTTCTCAGATTGTTTCCGGCTTATTGGAAAAGGGAAGTATGAGAATGTGCAGAAAGGTGTAGGTGATATGATGAGAGGTGCATTGATTGAAACAGAAGCAAGAAGAATTTTGAATCAGGGTATAAGTCAGGGTAAAAATGATACAAAGAAGGAAACAGCTCTTAGAATGTTAAAAGTAGGAAAGTTGACCATTGAAGAAATTGCGGAATATTCAGAATTAAGTGTTGAGGAAGTGGAACAGCTCGCAGAGCTTCATACCGTGTAAGGCAGAATAAAAATTTTATACTGCAGCTATAGGTTCATTTGCCTATAGCTTTTTTACGTTAAAGGAGACTATGGGACAGGCCGCTTTTGTTCTTGAAATGTGAGGCCGTATTTGCTATAGTCAAACCACGAGGATTAGGGATGCACAAAGTGGGCATCATGGAGTACAGCGTGAAGAATGAAGAATGAGCAAAGAATTGGGATTAAGTTAATTGGGGCAGGTCTGTTTTGTCTGCTGCTTTTGGGTTTGCTGCGATGGATTATTCCGGCAGGGGCCGTCCCCGGGGATGGGGAGGCTGGACTTTCCAGGCAGAGTGAACAGGCGATACAGCCAGAGGAAGAGCCGAAGTCAGCAAAGGAAGCAAAGAAAGCTGTGGAAGAACTGTATGAGGAGTATCAGAAAAACTTTGAGGCTATAGAGTATCGGTGGGACATTCCTACACACGGCTTTTCGGTCATCGAGGAACATATTTTTCCCCTTGAAATGAAGACCTTTGGAGAGGTGATGGTGATTCCGGCTTTTCATCAGGAGTATAATCGTCTGGCCCTGTTTTTTTCTGAGGCCAATGGAAGAATCGTATACAAGACGGAGCAGTTGGAGACCAATAACCGCAACCGCGGTGAGCTTAAGCAGTTGACGGAAGGGATTGCAGCTATTTCCTTTAAAGACCTGAACGAAGACGGCAGTATGGATATTGTGCTGATTACCTCTTTTGTCAACGAAACGGGGGAGTATGCAGGCACCTCCTATAAGGTGGGGGACGTTTTGTTTCAGGATAAAGAGGGGGGAGGCTTTTACCGGGACTATCGGATTACGGACAAGCTGAATCGTTTCAGTATGAATAAAAGTGCGGATTTGATTGCCGCCTTCGTGCGGGACGGGTATTCCACAGAGTTTATGTATACGGCAGCCACACTGGATGAACTGCTTAAGGAGGGGCTGGTGATTATACAGGAGCAGTCTTATCCCAGAAATTTTGAAAAGCTGGGGCGGCTTCAGGTGATACCGGGAACCTACCGTATAGCGGACTACGACGTGTTCATGATTTATCTGGTAAATGAGGAGGGCTATATTGTGTCCAGTCTGCAGCCTATGGAGGATTATGACAATCTGTATGCTCTGCTGGGAGTAAGCTGCTGGGATATTGACGGCGACGGATTGAAGGATATTGCGGTACTGGCCCGTTACAGCTACGAAGGAAGTAATCACGAATTGGTGGTAAAAACGGACTATTCCATTTATTACCAGCGTACGGGAGGCTTCACAGAAGATATGCAGATAAAGGAAAGCTATAAGTGTACTGAAGACGAAACCATGGAAAATCTGGTAAGGCAGGGGCGCGCTTATTGGGGGTGGAAAAGGGAAGAATGATTAATATATTAATCGTAGATGATGAGAAACCGATTTGTGACTTGATTGACTTGAATCTGTCCGGGGCAGGCTACCGTTGTGTGTCCGTACAGGACGGACTGGAGGCCATCAATCTGATTGAAAGAGAGAAGTTTGATTTAATCCTTCTGGACATTATGCTTCCGGGAGCTGACGGCTACGATATTATGGAGTACATACGGCCTCTGGGAGTCCCGGTGATTTTTATTACGGCGAAGCATGAGGTGAAGGACAGAGTAAAGGGGCTCAAGCTGGGAGCCGATGACTATTTGGTGAAACCCTTCGAGGTGCTGGAGTTGGCAGCCCGGGTGGAGGCCGTACTGCGCCGTTATCATAAGGCAGACCAGCAGCTTAAGGCGGCGGATGTAGTGGTAGATGTGGAGGCCAGAAGAGTCACCAGAGGCGGCAGGCCGGTGGAATTGACCAATAAGGAATTCGGTCTTCTGGTTTTATTTATGAAAAATAAAAACATTGCCCTGTTTCGGGAAACGTTGTATGAGAAGGTCTGGGAAGAGGAGTATTACGGGGACAGCCGTACATTGGACCTCCATGTGCAGCGGTTGAGAAGAAAACTGGGCTGGGAACAAAATCTGGTAGCGGTATATAAGGTGGGGTATCGTTTAGAGGCAACATAATGAAATTTTCGTTGAAATTATTGCTGAGTACCATAGTGGTTATGGCAGCAGCCTTCGGCCTGAGCGGATTCTATTTCGTCAACTATGTATTTGAGACCTCTCTTGGCCGGGAGGTGGGACAGGCCCTGGATGAAAGCAGCATTCTGAGTTTTGCCTTTGAAACGGCGACACTGAATCTGCCCATGAAGTACAATGTTCTACAAAACAGTACGGTGGAGGAGGTGGCCTCCAACCTGGAAGCAGGAGGACAGGGAATCAGCCGGCTGATTCGGATTTCCGATGAGCTGAAAACGGTTCTTTATGCCAGTGACGGCTTTGAAACGGATAGCGGCCTTTTGGAACAGACGGGGAAGGACACCAGAACCTGGAGGGTAATTCGGCTGAATGGTCATTACTATGTGCATACGGGAGTTACCGTCAATGCCCTGGACCGGGTGCTGTACCTGGAGACGATGAGGGATATTTCCGAGGTATTCCGGGAACGGGCCTTGGGCTTTTTGGTCTATCGCCGGGTAACCGTCATTATGCTGCTTATCGGTACGGTCATCATGTACATGATTTCCTCCGTACTGACGAAGCCCATTCATATTCTGACGGGAGCAACCAAACGGATGGCCCAGGGAGATTATGCTTACCGGGCAAAGCAGGTGAGCCGGGATGAACTGGGACAGTTGACGGAGGACTTTAACCATATGGCCGGGGCTTTGGAGGAAAACATAGAACGGCTGGAGGAAGAGATTCAGGCCAGAGAGGATTTTGTGGCGGCCTTTGCCCATGAGCTGAAAACGCCTCTGACTTCCATAATCGGCTACGCAGATATGCTCCGCTCCAGAAAGCTGGATGAGGAAAAAAGCTTTATGTCCGCCAATTATATTTACACAGAAGGAAAACGGCTGGAAGCTATGTCCTTCAGATTGATGGACATTATGGTGACGAAACGAAGCAACGTGGAGTTTAGCCGGGTGTCCGTCCGCACCCTGTTCAAATATCTGAAAGAGATGTTCGGGACGGACAGGGATATGGAGTTTGTTTATACCTTTGAGGATGGCATGATACTGGCAGAAGGAAATCTGATTAAAACCGTACTGGTAAATCTCATTGACAATGCCTGTAAGGCATCGGAAGCAGGAAATCGTATTGAGATAAAGGGAGAACAGACCCCGGAGGGCTATCGGTTTTTGGTAAAGGACTATGGGGTGGGAATCCCCCAGGAGGAGCAGCGAAAAATTACCAAGGCATTTTATATGGTGGATAAATCCCGGGCCAGAAGTAAGAACGGAGCCGGTTTGGGGCTGGCCCTGTGCGTGGAAATCCTGGGGCTGCACAACAGTGAATTGAAGATTGAAAGCGTGCCCGGGGAAGGCTCCTGTATCAGCTTCATCCTTCCCACAGGAGAGGAGGAAAACCATGAAAAATAAGCTGAGGATAAGTCGGATAAGGGAAATGAAGCCGGAAACGGCCCGTGTGGTGTTTCCCCTGCTTACCCTTTTGGTTATCCTTATTTCCATCTGGGGGCCGGAGGTGTTGGAAAGCTATAAGGACAGGAAGGTACTGGATAAAATTCATACAGAGATGGTGGAGGAGGCCGGAGAGGGCTACCGTTACCGGCTGAATGCTAATGAAAAGGTGTATATCCTTTCCAAATGCCTTAACAGCCAGAGCCTTCCTGAAAGTGAGCAAAACGCCATGACCAGGACGGATAAGGCGGGAGTGGATTATCAGGAGCTGGAGGGGGCTTATGCCTTCGTGGTAAACCATAAAGGGCCTTCCGGACGGGAAATCACCGATGAACAGATTTATGAGACCTGCAATAAGGGGATAGAGGCCCTGAAGGAACTGGGCATTTTGCCAAAGCAGGTGAGAAAGGTGGAAAAGACCGCCTATAATGCGGTTTTATATTCCGCTATCGACGTATTGGAGCCCAGAAACAATGTGGCCGTATGGAAGGTGAGCCTGTCCAACAGCCAGAAGAATGCCAATAAGCAAAACCGCCTTATCGATGCCTATATTGACGCTGATACAGGTAAAATTTATGAATTTTACGTCAGAACACCCCTTACCTGGGAGGAGATGGATACGGATGCCATAGTGGAGAAATGGAGCAGTTATATGGGCTTAAGTGCGCCTTGGGCCTACGAGTCGGAGAATCCCCTGCTGGAGACCACACCCTACTTTAAAAAGTATGTGTTTACCGGGATGGGAGACGAAAGAACGATAGTAACCATCGGTTTTTACGAAGGAATTAATGAACTCTTTTTGAAAATTTCAAAATGATGCAAATTTGATGCAAAAAATATGGAACTTTGATGCAAATATGATGAGAATTTGATGCAGCTCATGTGTAATCTGGAAACAGGCCGGAGACGGAACGGATTACACATGAGTTTTTTTGAGAGGAGCATCAGATTATGTACAACAGCGCACGGCAGGCAGCATTTTTGCAGAACGGGAGAAATTGGAAGATTACGGTAGAGAGGCCGGGAAGGAGAAGAGGAAGAAGCAGAGGCCATCACAGAAGCCGGGCTAAGGGACAGGAAAAAAGCCTTGTCCGGGAAATCCTGCTGTTTTTGCTGTTGACGGGGGCTGTGTCGGTGGCTCTGGCGGGGATGATTATGGTGGCCCTGGCAGAATATGACGGGTCGGTTATGGCAGGCAGGAGGGAGCCGTTTCTCTTTCAGGAGGCAGCGGGGAAAGAATCCGTGGGAGCCGTTTTTGCGGTTGGAACTATTGCTTCGGGCGGAGTTCTCTCCATAGATGAAAAGGGGGAAAAGCGGCTGTTGGCTGAGGCAGACGGAGCCTTAAGTCTGGGAGCAGAAAAAAATTCACCTTCCCAGAAAGCCTATTTGGGCATACCGCTGATTGTGATTGATGCCGGACACGGGGGAGAGGACAACGGCTGCACCAGAGAGGGGGTGGATGAAAAGGAGATTAACCTTTCTATCGCAAAGCTGGTGGAAAAGAAGCTGACCGGAATGGGTTATCAGGTCATCATGACGAGAGAAGACGACAGCTATCTGTCAGTGGAGGACAGGGTTAAGCTGGCCAATGAAAGCGGAGCGGACCTCTATATCAGCATTCATCAAAATGCCTATGAACAGGAAAGCGCAGAGGGAATAGAGGTATGGTATAACCGGGAAAAAGGGGGAGAGGATAACCGGCGGCTGGCCCTGCTTTTGGGGCAGCAGACCATAAAGCAGACGGGAGCCACAGCAAGAGAACTGCAGGAGGACTCCCAGATGTACGGTGTTATACATACCACTATGCCCGCCTGCCTCATTGAGACCGGCTTTTTGTCCAATAAAGCAGAGCGGGAAAAACTGGTAACGGCAGAGTATCAGGAACAGATAGCGGAGGGAATCGCCCGGGCCATCCAGTATTACTATCAGCCAAAAACCATGTATCTTACTTTCGATGACGGCCCCTTTAAGGAAAATACCAGCCGGGTACTGGACATTTTAAAGGAAAGAAAGATAAAGGCTACCTTCTTTGTGATAGGAGAATATGTGGAAAAAAATCCTCAAGTAGCAAGGCGGATAGTGGAAGAGGGGCATTCCATCGGCATTCACTGCTACAACCATGATTACAAACGGCTGTATGCCAGCGTGGACAGCTTTGTGGAGGATTTTGAGAAGGCCCATCAGATTGTTTTGGAGGTGACTGGCGTAGATGCAAAAATCTTCCGTTTTCCCGGGGGGAGCATAAATGGATACAATAAGGAGGTAAAGGACGGGATTATTCAGGAAATGACCGGACGGGGCTACGTTTATTATGACTGGAACGCCAGTCTGGAGGATGCAGTGGGTGAGGCCCAGCCCCAGCAGTTGATTGCCAATGCGGTAGAAAGTACCTTTGGCAGAAAAAAAGTGATTATGCTGGCCCATGATACGGTCTATACCACAGGAATCTGCCTGGAGGAATTATTAGACCAGTTTCCGGAATACCGAATGGAGGTGTTGACCAAGGAGGTGGAACCCATACAATTTTAAGCTAGAGTGTATTTTTTCTTTTCCATTGGGATATACTGGAAAAAGGCGGAAAGAGTTTATTCTTGTGAAACCGGAATTGACGCTGCTGCACAAATATCCTGTGATGAGATGCCGCCTCTGGCAGCGAAAGGAGAGGAAAGAATGTTAGGGTTTTGGATTGGAATTTTATCGGGACTTTCGATGAGTGTACAGGGAGTTTTTAATACCCAGGTGACCAAAAGCTCCAGTATCTGGGCAGCCAATGTTTTTGTTCAGGCAACGGCCCTGCTGGTCTGTATTGTGGCCTGGCTGGTTTCTGACCGCAGTTCTTTGCTGAATGTATGGAAGGTAGAGCCTAAATATATGCTTCTGGGAGGAGCCATTGGAGCGGTCATTACCTATACGGTTATCAAAAGTATGGAGCTTTTGGGACCAGCAAAGGCGGTGATGATTATCGTAGTGGCCCAGCTTTTGGTAGCCTATCTGATAGAGCTTTTCGGTCTGTTCGGTGTGGAAAAACAGAATTTTCAGATTTCCAAAGTAATCGGAATGGCTCTGGCCATAGGAGGGATTATTCTTTTTAAATGGAAATAGGACTTGTAAAGCAGGGGGATTTAGCATAAAATAGAGGAACAGTGGCATACGGGGAGCTTTCTTAACAGATGTAAAACAGTGTAGATTTACACGGATAAGAAAGGATATGCCGATGAAAAATAAGAAGAGAAAATTATATCTGGGAATAGGCCTTTTGTGCCTGTTCCTTTTAGGATGTACGAAAGAAAAGGTGGTCATCCAGTCTGAGGGAAGGCTTAATAATTTAGCCGGAGAGGTTTCTGACAGGAAAGAGGCTTTGGAAGGAAAGACTGCTTCAGGTGAGGAAGCGGCTTCGGTGGAGGGAGTATTTTCGGCTGCGGGAGAGGCTTTCAAAGAGGGAACTGTTTCCAAGGAGGAAGAGGCTTCCGAAGAAGAAGCTCTCCCCGGAGAGCAGGATGTTTCCCAGGAGGAAAAAGCGTGCCTTTGGATACATATTTGCGGTGAGGTGATTCATCCGGGAGTTTATGAGCTGCCAAAAGGAGCCAGGATTTGGGATGCTCTTCAGGCGGCAGGAGGAGTGACCGATGAAGGGGAGGCGGATTATCTGAATCAGGCCAGCCTTCTGGAGGATGGAATGAAGATTACGGTGCCTTCCCATATACAGGTTGAGCAGTGGGAGACCGATGGGGAAACGGGGATTCAAAACTCCGGAGCGGCTACTTTGGTTCAGTCCGGCCAAGCCAGTCAAAACAGCGGCAGCAGTAAAGAAGATACAAAGGTAAACCTGAACACTGCCGACGAGGCACTTCTTTGCACTCTGCCGGGAATCGGCCAAAGCCGGGCCCGCAGCATCATTGCCTACCGGGAGGAAAAGGGGCCTTTTTCACGAATAGAGGATATTATGAAGGTGACGGGAATTAAAGAAGCGGCCTTTGCCAAAATCAAAGATTATATCAGCGTGTCGTAGTTTAGCAGCAGGAATGAGAGGAAATATGGGAAAACGAGTTTTAGTGGTAGATGATGAAAAGTTAATCGTAAAGGGCCTGCGTTTCAGTTTGGAGCAGGAGGGAATGGAAGTGACCACCGCCTTTGACGGAGAGGAAGCCCTGGAAAAAGTAAAAAATCAGGAGTTTGACATCATTTTGCTGGACATCATGCTGCCCAAGCTGGATGGACTGGAGGTTTGCCAGCAGATTCGTGAATTTTCCAACGTACCTATTATCATGCTTACCGCAAAGGGAGATGATATGGATAAAATTATGGGCCTGGAATACGGAGCCGATGATTATATTACCAAGCCCTTCAATATTCTGGAGGTAAAAGCCAGAATCAAGGCCATTATGCGCCGGGTTATGATAAAGAATAAAGGGGAAGAGGAAAAAATCATTCAGGCCGGACAGTTGAAGCTGGATACCTCCGGCAGAAGGCTCTATATCGGCGGAAAAGAAATCAATCTTACCTCCAAGGAGTTTGACGTACTGGAACTTCTGGTGGTGAATGCCAATCATGTTTACAGCCGGGAAAAGCTGCTAAAGCTGGTGTGGGGCGTAGAATACCCGGGGGACGTAAGAACGGTGGATGTACATATCCGCAGGCTCAGGGAAAAAATCGAAGCCAATCCCAGCGAACCGGAATTTGTCCATACAAAGTGGGGAGTAGGTTATTATTTTAAAGCGTAGCCGGGTGGAGTATGGGGAAGAGACTGAAAGAAAGAATCACAAAATTAATCCTGCTCAGAAGCCTGAAAATCCGAATTTTTCTCTTGCTGATTATTATGGGAATCGTTCCCGGCATCATGATGAGGGTGATGCTTTTAAGAAGCTATGAGGAACGGGCAGTCAGTGTAAAAATCTCAGAGGCATCCAATCAGTTTAAAATTATCGCCAATCATCTGAGCCGCTACAGCTACCTTCAGGATACCTCTTCTGATGTGATTAACGCAGAGCTGGACCAGATTTCCACCCTCTATGACGGGCGTGTATTGATTATTAACAGCAGTTTTAAGGTGATTAAGGACACCTATGGAATCAGCGAAGGAAAAACCATTATTTCCGAGGAAGTTATGCGCTGTTTCAGGGGAGAAGATACCACCTATTACGACAGCGAGGATGGATTTATTGAAATGACCATACCTATCCGGGACGTTATGGAGGGAGAGCTTACGGGCAATTCCTCCGGTCAGGCACCGGTGAAGGGAGTGCTGCTTTGCAGTATTTCTACGGACACAATAGCCCTGACCATCAATATTTTACAGAGAAAAGCCTTCGTTTTGGAAATGGTAATGGATATTCTGATTCTGATGACCAGTATGGCTGTTTCTTATTTCCTGCTGGTTCCTTTTCAAAAGGTTACCAGGGCAATCAGTGAGGTGAAGGAAGGGTATACGGATGAGGCTCTGTCGGTACCGGATTACGAGGAAACGGAGCACATCGTGGATGCCTTTAACCAGGTGCTGGCCCGAATGAGGACGCTGGATAAGTCCAGGCAGGAGTTTGTGTCCAACGTGTCCCATGAGCTGAAAACCCCTCTGGCCTCCATGAAGGTTTTGGCGGATTCCCTGCTTATGCAGGAGGATGCCTCCAAAGAACTGTATCAGGAATTTATGGGGGATATTGCAGAAGAAATTGAACGTGAAAATAAGATTATCAATGATTTGCTTTCCCTGGTTAAGCTGGATAAAACCGATGGGGAGCTGAATATTTCCACGGTGGATATTCATGAGCTGCTGGAGCTTTTAATGAAGCGGCTCAGACCCATTGCCCGTAAGCAGAATATTGAAGTGGTGCTGGAAAGCAACCGGCCGGTGACGGCAGAGATTGATGAAGTAAAAATTACTCTGGCTCTGTCTAATCTGGTGGAAAATGCCATCAAATACAACCGGGAGAACGGCTGGGTCAGGGTAACGCTGGATGCGGACCACCAATTTTTTTCGGTTACGGTGACGGATTCGGGTATCGGTATTCCGGAATCGGAATTTGAACAGATTTACGAGCGGTTTTACCGGGTGGATAAATCCCATTCCCGGGAAATCGGAGGAACGGGCCTTGGC